>DATEQL010000407.1:0-3817 GCA_035272665.1 Allostellaceae bacterium | reverse complement strand
GATCCCCGGCGCGACGGCGTTCACCCTAATACCGCGCCTTGCATACTCGATCGCGAGCGATTTGGTCGCGGCGGCCAGGCCGCCCTTCGTAAGGGACGCGAGCACCGAGGGTACGCCGGCGATCGCGTGATCGACCAGGCTCGTCGTGATCTGCACGACATGGCCGCTGCCTTGCTTCTCCATCTCGGCGACGGCGAACTGCGTGATGTGAAAGAACCCGGCGACGTTGACGCCCAGGATCGCCACGTAGTCGGCCTCGGTGTACTCGGTGAACGGTTTGGCGATGAAGATGCCGGCGTTGTTGATGAGCGTGTCAATCCGCCCGAACCGGGCCACCCCTTCGGAGATCGCACGCTCGGCCGTCTTCCGATCGGCGATGTCGCCGGGCACCGCGAGGACTTGATCATCGTCCGACGGTCTGATCGAGCGCGCGGTCGCGACGACCTGGTAGTTGCGATCGCGGTACGCCCTGACGAGGGCCGCGCCAATGCCCTGCGAGGCACCGGTAATAACAGCAACTTTCTGGTCGGTACCCATAGCAAACCTCCTTCTTCTGAAGATCGTGGGACAAAGGCCGATCGGTCCGCGTGGTAAAGGTTGGTCTGAAGGCGTCATCAGTCGACCGGTGCGAAAAGTCTCCCTTCACAGCGAACCGGAGAGACGCTTCAATATTGCTTTAGCATCCCCCATCATGATCTCTACGACATCCTTCGCCGGCCGGATCTCGTGGATAAGGCCGACGCCTTGACCAGCTAGCCACGGCATCTCCTCCCAGTCGCCGTCGGTGTCGGCGGTCGGCAGCAGCACGTTGAACTTGCGCATTTCTGTCTCCTGCCCGAGGAATACTGTCCGCCCGATCACCGGGAGATTGTCGCGGACAGTCGGGACCTCAGCGAGACGGTCCGTCCATTCATCGACTACCCGGTTGCGCAGGACCCGCATCGGATTGAAATGCGGCCATTCCGGGCCAAAGATCGACGAGCGGACCGTCTGCTCGCCCTTGCCCTCCACAAGGCGTCGCTTGTGTTCAAAGTGGACGGCCGCCTCCCGCGTTGCAACGAGCCGCGTCCCAACCCAGACGCCATCGACGCCGAGAGCGAGCGCTCCGGCAACGCCCCGTCCGTCCACGATACCGCCAGAGGCGAGCACCAACGCAGGTGACACAGCATCGAGAATTTCCGGCACCAACACCATCGTGGGCAGGCCACCGTAATTATGGCCGCCGGCTTCCCAGCCCTGGGCCACGATGACTTCGACACCGTCGCCTACGGCCCTCCGTGCCGCTTCGACATTGCCGATCTGCTCCCACACCGACACGCCGGCATCGCGGAGGAGGGTCAGGTGCTCGGCCGCCGGGTGACCCCAGTGGAACGAGGCGACCGGCACTTTCTCTTCGGCGCAGACGCGGATCTGGGCGTCATTGTCAAAACAGGTGAGGAAATTGATATTGAAGGGCGCATCGGTGGCCGCGCGGATCTGACGGATGATGGTCCGAATCTTTTCCGCCGGTGTAAACCCCACGCCGATAGCTCCGATCCCGCCGCCAGCGCAGACCCCTAGGGCGAGGTCGGCAGTACCGCCGGCAAAGGCCATGCCGGCACTGGCGAAAGGATGGCGGCAGCCGAAGCGCTCTGTCATACGTGTCGAAATGCTGCCCATCTTATCTGACCTCCCCCAAACGGATCTCACTGACCGAGTAGTTGACCGAAGCCGAAGGTATGCTTTCGTCGCTCGCGCCCAAACCCTGGCGACACCAACGAATGACCGGATAGGCCCCCCGCCTTCGCGAGGGCAGGCTCTTGAACCGGTAGATCGCCCGCCGTGGCGCTCGCGGTACGTGTAGTCCATCGTGGAGAGCAGGTGGGGCGCCCACGCCAGCTCGAACTCCACGATGACCAGCGGCTCGCTCACGGGATATCCTTACTCGGCGCCTGACTGCGACCATATGCTTCGGAAATCATGTGGCCGGACAGCGTGCCATAGGCGGTGCCCCACGCATCCGCCACTTCCGGCGTCCAGCCATCCCCCAGGCCCTTCTCGAGCATCCACAGCAACGCGGCGCCGACCACCGGTAGTGCTCCGCCTTCGCACCGTAGCTGACATGCCGCTTTGCCAGTGCGCCGGCGACCGGCAAAACCTGTTCGAGATTGCCAAGACCTTTCACCACCCCAGCCAGCATTGCCATCAGCTTGCGGCGCTGCTCGATCATATCGTCGGGAAACATTGCCTTCATCTGCGGGGCGATGTCGAACAGACGATCATAAAACAGCACGGCCGCGGCTTCCGAAGTCAGTGCAACTTTGGCAAAACTGTCCTGAACCAGTGCGACTTGTTTCGGCGTCATTGCAATCCTCCACGCGCTCGAATTTGGTTGTGAAGCGGTAAACGGGACCGCAAAGGCGGCGCTATCACCCGCATTCCAAGCGTCGATCATTCGCCGATGGATGGCACGGATCGTATCCTCGTCTGCGGCAGTTTGAGTTGTTGGTTCTGAATTCATGACTTGCTCCGCTGAATTCGTTTGCTGTGCTGGTTGATATTGGCGCTCATCGGCACTGAAGTCTGAGCAGCCCCGCTGCGCTTACAATGCCACCCGCTGCCATCGGGTGATCCAGGATGCCCATCTGGGAGAGCAGCGTCGCCTGATCCCAATAGAGATGCTCGCTGGCTATTTTGCCGGCCTCAAACTGAATGACGCCAGCCAGAGCGAACTCGGCACTTCGACCCGTAGGGCGCACGCCCGGAAGTAGCCAGTCCATTCCGATCGTGTGCGTGAAGCGCATCACCATTTCTTCGACGATGCGATCGGCGCCGAAGGTCTGCGACAGGGAGGTGACTTCGAGATCCGCCGGGATGTTCGGCAGAAACTTATTGGCGTAGAACTCGTGGACGGCGGCTCGACCGACCCGCGCCACGCCGGACGCGACGAGAAACACGTATGGGTTTTCGGTCATCGTCGCGAGCGCCGCATCCGCGTCTTTGAGTACGAATTCGGCGTAGGTATGTTGCTGCCAGATGGCCAACATGGCCTGCTGATCGGGCGTGAGATTGTGTTTGTCGATCACGTTGGTCATTTTTCCTCTCCTTTCGGTCGAGCGGCGCGAACCCGTCGTTCAGCGCGCCGTGAACTACGACTTAGGAAGCGGAGAGCGACCGATCGTGAAGATTCCTGCTGTTTGGAGCTGGATCAGCCGACCAGTTTTGTGAGTGGCACGCCGTGGACGCGCCGAACCCAACGCGACAAGTGGCTCTGGTCGGCAAAGCCGGTCCGGGCCGCGATTTCGGCCAACCCAAGCCGCCCGTCGCGAACAAGCTCGGCCGCACGCTGCACTCGCACATACACGACGTAACGGTATGGGGTCAGGCCGACCGATCTTGTAAACACACGCGAGAAGTGGAAGGGGCTGCGCCCCGCAATGTTTGCGAGCTTGGCGACCTCGATGGGCTCGTCAATGTGGGCAATAATGTAGTCTCTGAGCCGCTTGAGGACAGTTTTGCCCAACATGCCTCGCGCCCGGGTCTCGACCTCTGAACAGTGACGAGCAAGCAAGTTGTCGATGAAGTCGTCGGCAGCCTCGTTCCAGAAGAGCGGTCCATTGGGGTAGTCGGCTGTGCTCTCCAGCGCCAAGGTGCGGGCAAGATCGAGAAGCCCTTGGTCGTAGCCGAACAAGCACCCGATCAACTGCGCGTCGAGCGCCGAGTCCTCTGCGGCGGCGAGCGAGAACCAGCTGGGATCGATCGCGACGAGAAGCCCATCGACGCTTTCTTCGACATCGGCAGCACAATCGAAACCGGCAGGACAGATCGCCAGCGACCC
>DATEQL010000406.1:0-10956 GCA_035272665.1 Allostellaceae bacterium | reverse complement strand
CCGAGGAGTTCATGCACAAGCCCGTTCGCAAAGCCGTTTTCCCGGTCGCCGGGTTGGGAACCCGATTCCTGCCGGCGACCAAGGCGATGCCGAAGGAGATGCTGCCGATCGTCGACAAGCCGCTCATTCATTACGCGGTCGAGGAGGCCAAGGCTGCGGGGATCGAGCAGTTCTTCTTTGTCACCAGCCGGGGCAAGAGTGCCATCGACGATCATTTCGATCGCGCCTTCGAGCTCGAGGCGACCTTGCGCGAGCGTGGCAAGGAGGATGTGCTCGCCGAGCTCGAAGCGCGGCTGCCCGAGCCCGGGCAGATCGCCTATACCCGGCAGCAGACCCCGCTCGGGCTCGGCCATGCGGTTTGGTGTGCGCGCGAACTCGTCGGCGACGAGCCCTTTGCCGTGTTGCTGGCCGACGACCTGATGCTCTGCGAGGTGCCCTGCCTCGCCCAGATGGTCGACGCCTATGGCGAAACAGGCGGTAACCTCGCGGCGATCATCGAGGTGCCGCGCGCCGATACCAAACGCTATGGGGTGCTCGACGTCATCCGTGACGACGGCCGGCTGGTACGGGCGCGAGGTGTCGTCGAGAAGCCTGAGCCTGCGGCGGCACCCTCGACCCTGACAATCATCGGCCGCTACATCATCCAGCCCGAGGTCTTTGGGCACCTCGCGTGCGGGGAGCCCGGCAGCGGCGGCGAGATCCAGCTGACCGACGCGCTCGCCCGGCTGATCGACGACGGTCAGGCCTTTCACGGGCTGCGCTTTGCGGGCAAACGCTTTGATTGCGGCGACAAGCTCGGTTTTCTCGAAGCGACGGTGGCGCTCGGGCTCGAGCACCCCGATCTCGGACCGGGACTACGGCGCATCTTGGCTTCTTACCTCTGACCGCAACTCCGATGTCGCATCGCTTCGACCCGACGATCCTTCGCGAATACGACATCCGCGGCGTCGTCGGAAAGACCCTGTTTGCCGCCGATGCGCGGGCGATCGGCAGGGCCTACGCCGTCGCGCTCGGCGAGGCTGGGGGAGGCCGCGTCGCCGTTGGTTATGATGGCCGGCTGACCTCGCCCGAGCTCGAAGCCGCACTCGTCGATGGGCTCGTCACAGAGGGTGCCGATGTCGTGCGGATCGGCCGCGGGCCGACGCCGATGCTCTATTATGCGGCGGCCACACTCGCCGTCGATGGCGGCGTCATGGTGACCGGATCGCACAATCCGCCCGACTACAACGGCTTCAAGTTCGTCTTTCAGGGCAAGCCGTTTTATGGCGCGGCGATCCAGAGGCTGGGCAAGATTGCGCTGGAGCTCGGCGTTTCTGGTCGCGCACGCGGCCGGATCGCCGAGCAATCGATCCGCAATGACTATGTCGAGAGGCTGGCACGCGACTACAACGGTGAGCGCCCGCTGACCGTCGCGTGGGATGTCGGGAACGGCGCCACCGGCGAGGTGGTCCAGGAGCTGACCGACCGCCTGCCCGGCCGGCATATCCTGTTGAACGAGACGATCGACGGCACCTTTCCGGCTCATCACCCCGATCCGACGATGCCGGAGAACCTCGTCCAGCTGCAGCAGGCGGTGGCGCGCGAGCACTGTGATCTTGGCGTCGCCTTCGACGGCGACGGCGATCGGATCGGGGTCGTCGATCAACGCGGGCGTATCCTGTGGGGCGATCAGCTGATGGTGGTGTTGGCGCGCGATGTACTGGCCCGACATCCGGGAGCGCCGATCATCGCCGACGTCAAGGCGAGCCAGGTATTGTTCGACGAGATTGCTCGGATGGGCGGCCGTCCGGTGATGGCGGCGACCGGTCACTCGCTGATCAAGGCCAAGCTCGCCGAAACCGGGGCGCCGCTCGCCGGCGAGATGAGCGGGCACATCTTTTTTGCGGACGGCTATTACGGCTTTGACGACGCCGTCTATGTCGCGATCCGGCTGCTCGGCGTCCTCAGTCGCTCGCAAGAAAGCCTCGCCGAGATGGGCGATCGGCTGCCTGTAGTGGTCAACACGCCTGAACTGCGCTTTGCGTGCGACGAATCCCGCAAATTCGAGGTCGTGTGCGAGGTCCGCGAGCGATTGCGAAAGGCCGGGGCAGAAGTGACGGACATCGACGGCGTGCGCGTGCGCACCGCCGACGGATGGTGGCTGCTGCGCGCCTCGAACACCCAAGCCGTCCTCGTCGCCCGCGCCGAATCGGCGACCGAGGACGGTCTTGCGCGCCTCAAGGGGGAACTCGCAACAGAACTCGCCGCGAGCGGCGTCGCTTTGCCCGAGTAGCCCTTATTTTGCGAGGGAGGGCAAGCTACCGGTTGGCGACCTTCAACCCCGCCGGCGGAACGACCGAGCACTCGAAGTTCTTCTTATGGAGCGCGATACAGGCGCTCCAAGCTTCCTGCGGAGTGAAGTTCAGGAGCCGAGCGCGATAGAGGCGCTCCTTGTCGCCCTTGGGCGGCTCTACGATCTGCAGTGGCTTACCCTTGGCGGTCGGCAGACTGGCGGCGGCCCGCGCGGCCTTCGCGGCTGCGCTCTCGGCGCGGAAGGCGCCCAGCTGGATGCTCCAATGTTCGCCGGCTGATGCGGCGCGTTGCTCGTGCGCAAGTGGCGCCGCTTCTGCCTTGCCGATCGGGGCAAGATGCGCGGCCAGTCTTGCCGCGGCCTTGGTGAGCAGCCCCGGCTTTTGCGAAGGTGTTGGTTGGGGCTGCTCCGCTTCGGCGACGGCTGGCGTCGGCGCCGCCAAGGGTGCCTCGTGGCGTGCCACCACGATCGCCCCGGCGCCGACTTCGTTGAAACCTTGATCGAGCAGCGCGGCCATCTCGCGGTCGCGCGTGCCGGCCGACGGACCGCCCATGATAACACCGATCAACCGGTGCCCATTGCGCACAGCAGAAGCCGCTAAATTGAAGCCCGAGGCGCCGATATACCCGGTCTTGATCCCGTCGGCGCCCTCGTACCAGTCGAGTAGATGATTGTGATTGTGGATAATTTTACCCCGAAAGTAGAACTGCCGCGTCGAAAAATAGCGATATTCCCGCGGGAAGTCGCGATAGAGGGCGAGTGCCAGTTGGGCCTCGTCCCGGGCCGTCGTGTACTGATCGGGATCAGGCAGGCCGGAAGCGTTGCGATAAACCGTGCTGGTCATCCCGAGTTGCCCGGCCATCCGCGTCATTTGCTCGGCAAAGACGGGCTCGTTGCCGGCCAGTCCCTCGGCGAGCACCGAGGCAGCATCGTTCGCGGATCGGGTGACAAGGCCCAGGATCAGGTCCTGCACGGCAATCGATTCGCCGGGTCTGAGACCAAGTTTTGTCGGTGACCGGCTCGCCGCTTCGTAGGAGACCGGGAGATATTGATCAGGCCGAAGCCTGCCGGCGTTCAACGCCTCGAACGTCAAATACAGCGTCATCATCTTGGTGAGCGAAGCAGGGTAGGTGATCGCGTCGGCGTTCGCCGCGCTGAGAACCTTGCCCGTCTCGACATCAATCACGATCGATTCGCTGACCCGAGCCGGGGCGAATCCGACGGCCGCGTGGTGCGCGTGAGCATGGTAGCGCGGGTGTCGCGCCGCCTCGGCCTCGCTCGCGGCCAACATCAAGATGGCGATAATGGCGCCGGTGCCGCCGCAGGCAAGTATTCGCGACACACGAGCGGTAACGATGCGGGACGCATCGCGTCCCTTGCATTCGAAGACTCTCACTCCAACCCCCCCAACTCCCCCGTCGACTGAAAGGTATCGCAGATACCCCAGCCGTCATCGCCTGATAGGTTAGGAAAAAGCTGTACCGCTGTCCACGATTCGAGCGTCGGGTGACACAAAATTCCGGCAATTGCGTGTGTTGGGTTTCGATTCAGGCGTCCGCGCCCCCGAGTACTAGACTGCACGGTTACCTATCTGCGGCTCATCGAAACGATTGGTGGAGCGTCGCCATGCTCAGCCCTTTGCCTTTTGCCGTCTTCGTCATTCTCATCGTCGTGTTCGCCGTGATCTTCGTCGCGATGGCGGTCAAGTCGGTGCCGCAGGGATACGAATGGACGGTCGAGCGATTCGGTCGCTACATTCGTACCCTCGAGCCCGGTCTTGGCCTTCTGATACCGATCATCGATCGGATCGGTTCACGCCTGAACATGATGGAGACGGTCCTCGAAGTTCCTCAGCAAAGCGTCATCACCCGCGACAACGCCGCCGCGACCGTCGACGCGATCGTTTTCTACCAGGTGCTCGACGCGGCGAAGGCGGCCTATGAGGTCGGCAATCTGCAGCTCGCGATTCTCAACCTCGCGATGACCAACATTCGCACCGTAATGGGGTCGATGACCCTCGACGAGCTGCTGTCCGAGCGCGATCGCATCAACACGCAGCTGCTCGCCGTCGTCGACAGCGCCACGACTCCCTGGGGGGTCAAGGTGCAGCGGGTCGAGATCAAGGACATCGCGCCGCCGCCGGAGCTCGTAGCGGCAATGGCGCGGCAAATGAAGGCCGAACGCGAAAGGCGCGCCAACGTGCTCGAGGCCGACGGGTTCAAGCAGGCGGCGGTGCTCAAGGCAGAGGGAGAGAAGGCGGCGGTGATCCTCGCCGCCGAAGGCCGGCGCGAGGCGGCTTTCCGGGCGGCCGAGGCGCGCGAGCGGCAAGCCGAGGCAGAGGCCAAGGCGACGACCTTCGTTTCCGAGGCGATCAGCCGCGGCAATATCCAGGCGATCAACTATTTCGTTGCGCAGCGTTATATCGACGCCATCGGCCGGCTCGCCGGGACTCCGAACCAGAAGGTGATCTTGATGCCGCTCGAGAGCGCGTCGATGATCGGATCGCTTGCCGGCATTGCCGAACTCGCGCGCGAAAGCTTCAGCACGACCCGTGCCGCGTCCAATCCTGCGGTAGCGGGACCTCCAGCGGGCGCCGGTAACGATTGAGGCAGGATCTTCAGCGGGAGGGGCCCGCGGACGATGGTGTTTTGGCATTGGCTCGTTGTGGCGGCGGCGTTTGCAGTGATCGAGGTCGCCGTGCCGGCGATGGTATGCATCTGGCTTGCTGCCGCCGCGCTCGGCGCCGCCGCGATCGCCTGGTTCGCCCCCGGCCTCGGGTGGGAACACCAGGCGTTGATCTTTGCCGCCCTCGCTATTGTGAGCGTCGCGATCGGCCGGATGGCCTTCGCCCGCACTCGACCGCAATCGAGTGCGGCCCGTCTCAATAGGCGAGCAGAGACCTATATCGGCCGCACGTTCACCCTCGAACGGCCAATCGTCGACGGTCGCGGCCGGCTCAAAGTCGACGACACGGTGTGGCTCGTCGAGGGACCCGACCTTCCGGCCGGGACGCGCGTGCAGGTGACGGGCGTCGCCAACACGCTGCTGCGCGTCGCGCAGCTCTGATCCTTGTGCAATGCACACGTAACCCTTGTGAGGCTGACGACCATGGCTTATTTTTCGCGTTGTGCGGCGCAATAGGCGGCGCGGTTCGAGCGGACGAGGATCAGAGCGATGGAATCGAAGGGAAGGCGCGCATCGCGCGCGGCGGCGCCGAGCATAACCCCGGTGCAAGCCGCACCCCCGGCCGGCGCCTCGCCTGAAGCAGCAATACCGGTCGAAGGCCCGGTCGAAAAGCTGGCCCCGGCCGAACCCCCGGTGGAGGTCGTGGCACTGGCCGCGACCTCGACGCCGCCGCCAAATGCCGGAGCGCTTGTCACGGCGGCGAAGGGCGCATCGTCCGACGATCTTGCCGACTTCGGTCGCGAGGCCTTTGCGGCCCTGGTGCAATCGCAGGCGGCAGTTGCGCGGGGTTTGGAAGCGCTGAGCGCGGAGGTGGCAGGGCTTGCGTTGTCGGGGATCGATGCGGCGGCGCGCACGGCGACCGACATGCTCGGGGTCAAGACGCTCTCCGACGCGATCGAGGTCAATGCCGGTTTTACCCGTAGCAGTTTCGACACCCTCGTCTATGGTTCTTCCAAGCTGTCGGAGCTCGGTGTGAAGCTCGCCGCCGAGGCGTCCCAGCCGATCCTGACACAGCTCGGCAAGAGCTGGATCAAAGCTGTACGCCTTGCTTTTTGATCTACTCGACCTTGGCCAGGAATGCTCGGATCTGCTGGTCGATGAAGTGGCCTTCAGGTGTCTCCGCAGCCGCGCGGCCGGCGCGATGACCAAGATCGGACGGGATCTCCGCATAACTTGCATGCTTGACGCCGTCCCGGATCAGGCGAGCGCCATCGAGACCCAGCAGCCGGTCGCTCGCACTCGGGAGGATCAGGGTAGGGGCGGCGACTTGCGATAGAGCCGCGGCCATGTCGCCGCCAAAGGGTGCCGCGACATCATGCGCGCGGCTGGCGGCGTAACGCAGGACGATCGAGTTCGCATCCCAGTTGCCGTAGGATTGGGCGCTCTCCTCGATCTCTTTCGCCAGCTGCGCTGCCGGGATTCGATCGAGATAGGGGGCCGACACCGCCCAGGGATAATAGAGCATGCCGGCGAGCCGCAGCCCCCCGACCGGATTGTGGGTGTAGCGGCCGCCATCCCATTGCGGGTCGAGCGCAATGACGGAGGTCATCAGATCGACGGTAAGCTGGAAGTTGGCCTCCGCCTTGGGGCTCGGCAGCAAGAGGATTAGGCTGCGCACCATCTCGGGATGGTGGATGCCCCATTCGAGGCTGACAAAGGATCCCATCGAGCTGCCGCCGACCGCGCGCAGTGTCGCGAGTTCGAGCCCGCGCGTAATCAGCGCGTGCTGGGCGGCCATCATGTCGCGGATCGTGTAGCGCGGGAAATCCTGCCCGAGCCCATCCTTCGGCGCGGACGACTGACCGCCGCCGATGGCGTCGACCGTGATCACGAAATATTTGTTCGTGTCGAAGGTCTTGCCCGGCCCGATGATGGGGTCGAATGCATGCCGGTCGCCGCTCGCTCCGTGCACCAGGAGGATGGCGTTGTCGCGACCGGGATCGAGATCGCCCCAGGTTTCGTAGGCGACCCGCAATTCGGGTAAAACCGGCCCGCTCTCGAACTCGAAATCGTAGGCGAGGAAAGTCTGGGTCTCGGCGTGTGCTGTAACGGCGATGCAGAGCGCCAGCGCACAAGCCAACAGTGTCTTCACTCTTTTCCTCCCGCGGAACCATAAGGTTAACGATTCCGTTCGACATCGGAGCCGCGCGACGGCTAGACTGAACCCCGAAAGTGGAGGATCGGTGCCATGCGTATGCTTCGGTCGGCCGATGTTTCGCGGATCATGCCCGATTCGGCGCGAGGGCACACCATCCTCGCCATCCTGTTGTGGGGCGGGGTCACGATCTTCATCTTCGGCATCCTCGTCGATCTGATCCGCTGACGGTCAGTCCGCTAATGGCCGCAGCCATCGTTCGAGGCGGGCAAACAGCATATCGGTGAAAATCGCGAAAAGCGCGACGAGAGCGGCACCTTCGAGCACAAAGGGCAGCTTGTTGGCGACGAGCCCGTCGAAGATCGGCGTGCCCAGCGTCAATGCGCCGACCGTCGAGCCAATCGTCGCCGTGCCGATGGCGATCGTCACCGACACCCGGATCCCCGCCAGGATGAGCGGGGCGGCCAGCGGCAGATCGACTTGGTACAACCTCTGCCAAGCCGACAGCCCCATGCCCTCGGCCGCCTCGCGCACACCCTGCGGCACCCCCTCCAGCCCGGCGACCGCATTTTCGATGATCGGTAGGAGCCCATAAAGGAACAGCGCGATGACGGTCGGTCGCGCGCCGAAGCCGACCATCGGCACCGCAATCGCCAGAACCGCCGCCGGCGGAAAGGTCTGACCGACGGTGGCGAGCGCGTTGACCATCGCCCGGAAATCGCGGCCGGCCTGGCGGGTGACGAAGACGGCGAGTGCGACCCCGGCCAGACTTGCCGCGAAGCTCGCGGCCGCGACGAGCCCCAGCTGCGAGAGAAACAGCGCGAGAAAGCTGTCGCGGTTGTAGATGACCGGCTCGACACCCGGAAACACATGCTGCAGAACGGGCCGCAACGCGTCCATGCGCAGCAGCAGTGCGGCAAACAACACCCCGACCCAAAGGACTGGAGTGCCGAGAAGCCGGCCGCCGTGCATCACCGGACGAGATCGCCGAGAGTGATGACCCCGACCCGGCGTCCCTCGGTGTCGCACACCGATAGCCGGTCGGTGCGGCGCGCGGTCATTGCCGAGAGCGCCTCGCCCAACGAGGCGTCGAGCGCAAGCGGCTCGCCTTCGGCGGTCTCGCCGCGGCGTAGGCGATCGGCGATCCTTCGCACCGACAAGAGCTTGAGCCCGAGACCCTGATGCCCGACGAAGTCACGCACGAAATCGTTCGCCGGCCGCTCGAGAATTTCGAGCGGCGCGTCGATCTGGATGATCCGACCCCGATCCATGATCGCGATCACCGTGGCGAGGCGCAGCGCCTCCTCGATGTCGTGGGTGACGAACACGATCGTCTTTCCGGTCGCTCGATGGATGCGGGCGAGCTCGGTCTGCAGCGCGTCGCGGGTGATCGGGTCGACCGCAGCGAACGGCTCGTCCATCAGCAGCAGCTCGGGATCGGCCGCGAGTGCCCGCGCCACGCCGACGCGCTGCTGCTCGCCGCCCGACAGCTGGTGCGGGTACTTGCCGCGATAGGTCTCGGCGTCGAGGCGAAAGAGTTCGAGCAGCTCGGCCACCCGGTCGCGGACCCGCGCCTGGCGCCATTTCAGGAGCCGCGGGACGGTGGCGATGTTGTCCTCGACCGTCCAATGCGGAAACAGGCCAATCGACTGGATGGCATAGCCGATCCGGCGCCGCAGCGCTTCGGGCGGAACCCGCCTAACGTCCTCGCCGCCGACCCGGATCGTTCCGGAATCCATCGGGATCAGCCGGTTGATCATTCTGAGCGTCGTCGATTTGCCGCAACCGGACGAGCCCAGCAGCACGCACAGCACCCCGTCGCCGACGGTCAGCGACAGGCAGTCGACGACCGGGCGCTCGCCGTAGGATTTGCTGACTGTGTCGATCTCTATCATGGCGCCACACGCCGGCGCAGCACGGCGGCGAGCGTTTGCAGGATGAAGTCGGCGGCAAGCGCCAAGAAGATCGCCGGCAAGGCGCCGAGGAGAACGAGGTCGACCGCGTACTGGCCGAGCCCTTCAAAGACAAAGGTGCCGAGCCCGCCGGCGCCGATCAGCGCCGCGACGACCGCCAGCCCGATCGCCTGCACGGTCACGATGCGCAGCCCGGCGAGCAAGACCGGAAGAGCGAGCGGCAGCTCGACCTGCCAAAAGATCTGTCGGCGCGTCAGGCCCATCCCGCGCCCGGCCTCGATGACGGCGGGATCGACCTCGGCCAGCCCGGCCGCCGTGTTGCGCACGACCGGCAGCAGCGCATAGAGCACCAGGGCCACGATTGCCGGCGCGACACCGATACCACCGACGCCGAGGGCCGCGAGCGGCGGCACGGCCGTCGCCAGGGCCGACAACGGGAGGATCAGCAACCCGAAGAGGGCGATCGAGGGGATCGTCTGGAGCATGTTCAGGACCGCGAAAAGCGGACCCTGCAGGCGCGGATTTCTCGCCGCGGCGACCCCGAGCGGAAACCCGATCGCGAGGGCCGGTCCGACCGATCCCGCAACGAGTGCCATATGGCGCAAGAGCGCATCGGCAAAGAGCTGCCGGCGGCTCGCATACTCGCGGGCGATCGACAATGCGTCGAAGGTGCCGGCGGCCATCAGCGCCGCCGCACCCGCACCGATGGCAATCACCGAGAGCACGCGCGCCGCCGGGCCGGCATCGAGGCGTTGCAGCCCATCGACCACGGCGAGTGCGTCAGCGGCGGCGAGGAACCAGAATGCCGCGCCGAGCGAGATCCGGACGGCGGGTCTGGCACCGAGCGCGAGAGTGCTCGCCGCCTGCCCGGCAGCGGCGAGCACGACGAGCAGCAGCGCCGCCGCCAAAACCCCCTCCGCAGAGTACAGCGCCTTGCTCGGGCTCATGAAGCATGCGGCGAGCAGCACCGCGCCGAGCAGCGCGATGCCGCCGGTCGCGAGGCCGCCGGCGGCTTCCCAGAGCGCAATCGGTTTACTCGAGACCAGCCGGTTCGGTGCGTAGCCGACAAAACCCGACGTGGCGACGGCCACGGCCGAGCCGATCACCAGAACGAACAGCACCTGGTTGCGGATGACGGTCACGGCAGGAAATGCGTCGACTTCAGATAAGCGGCCGCGACCGCCCCCGCATCCTCGCCATCGACGGCGATCTGGGCGTTGAGCTTCTGCAACGTCTCGAGGCTCAAGGTGGCGAAGACCGGATCGAGCACCTGCGGGATCTCCGGGTGCTCGCGGAGCACGGCTTCGCGAACGACCGGCGCCGGGGCATAGACGACCTGTGCCCCCTTGTCATCCGCAAGTGCCACGAGGCCGAGGGCCGCGAGTGCGCCGTCGGTGCCATAGGCCATTGCCGCGTTGACCCCGGACATCCCCTCGGCCGCGGCGCGCAACGTCGCCGAGGTGTTGCCGCCCGACAGAGTCAGCAATTGCGCGTCGGAGAGTTTGAAGCCGTAGGTCGCCTCGAAGGCCGGCAACGCCGACGGGCTCTCGACGAACTCGGCCGAGGCGGCGAGCTTGATCCGCCCGCCGGCCGCCAGGTATTTGGCAAAATCGTTCATGGTTTTGAGGCCGTGGCGCTCGGCCAGGCCGCGGCGGACGGCGATGACCCAGGTGTTGTTCGCAGGTGCGGCGGCGAGCCAAGCGAGATGGTTCTTCTCGCGGTCGAGGGTCGCGACCTTGGCCGCACCCTGCGCCCAATCCTTCCATACTGGATCCTGCTCCAGGTGAAAGAACAGCGCGCCGTTCCCGGTGTATTCGGGATAGATGTCGATCTGCCCCGCCAGAATCGCGGCGCGGACGATATTCGTCGGCCCGAGCTGCAATTTGTTCTCGACCGCGAGACCATGGGCTGCGAGCAGCGAGAGGATCATGTTGCCGAGCAATGCCCCCTCGGTATCGATCTTCGAGGCGACC
>DATEQL010000405.1:0-4662 GCA_035272665.1 Allostellaceae bacterium | reverse complement strand
GACGCGGACGGCGGGCTTCCCGGCATTAAAGACGCTGGAGGCCTATGACTTCACGTTCGCCACCGGCGCGCCGCGCAGCCAAATCCAGGAGCTGGCGTCGTTAGGCTTTGTCGAGCGCGCCGAGAATATCGTCCTGCTCGGCCCGAGCGAGTCCGATTCATACTGCCCACCTCGCTATGCTGTTAGAAAGCCATCTCATTTTGACTCGGATCGTCAGACGACGGCCGCCGAGTACGGCGTTGATCCGCAACGCGCCTGACATCAGGACGTGCGAGATCGTCAGTCCGGATCACCCATGGGGCACCTTTGCATAGCTGGCGCGCCGGTAGCAGCCTCTCGTTTATCATGCGCCTTACCGTCGCCGCGCTGATGTTGAGAGAGGCGGCGGCTTCATCCAACGTGGCCTCTCCGCGCTGCGCCCGCTCGCCCTGGCAGTAAGGCGCGATGCCGCGGTGATTGCGCAAGACGCACACGCGCGAGCGTGTCCAGCCGTTGCCGCGGCCTGTCTTCTTGCCGGCCCGGTTGAGGACAGCGGCGATCGCCTGATCCGGCATCTGACGCGCCAGTACCATCACAAGCTCCACCACGTCCGCGTCGGTGCTCCAGCGATGTTGGCCGGCGCGGTTCTTGCGGACCCTGAGAGCGGTATGGTCGCCGCCATGCCAACGGACAACGAGATTAAGGGCGTCGTCCTCGACACGCGCAACGATCTCTTCGATCAGTGTCCTGACGATCCGCTTGCGGGTCGCTGACGTTGCACCTCGGGCGTTCCAGGCTCGCTCCAGATCGGCGCCCAGCGCGAGCAGACGCCCACGCTCAGTCGGGCTCAGCGACCTTGTCGGCGCCGCCGCGAGAGCAGCGCATTCGTCTTCTAAAGCACGCACTGCCGCCAGACGCTCGTTCCATCGTCGCTCGAGCTCTCCAGCGACAAGACGATTCTCCGGGTCAACGGTGTCATACTGCCGGCGCGCCCGAGCCGCTTCGAAGCGCGCCTGCTCTACGGCGAATTCAACTTGGCGCTGCTTCTCGGCGCTTTCGATGCGCCGCATCTCCGCCGCGGCGAGAGCCGCCTCGACACCGAGCGGCTGCAAGCGCTCAATCACCTCGGCGCCGACAGCACGGTCAACCCTCATGCCGCCAAAGGAGATGCATGGTTCGCCACCATGATTGATCTGCCCACCTCGGCAGTGGTAGCGGCCCGCGCTGCCGTTCGTACCGCCATAGGCGACGTGAAGCTTGCGACCGCAATGGCCACAGCGAAGAAGGCCTGCGAGCAGCGCCTCGCCACGTCGCACCGAGCCGCGGCTCATGAAGCTCTTGCCATTGGCGTTGTCGGCGATCAGGCGCTGATTCCTTTCGAACTCGGTCCAGCTAATGTAGCCTTCGTGACGGTCGATGATCAAAGCCTCCCACTCGCCGCGCTCCTTGCGGAATCCGCGCACGATCCGTTTGCGACCTCCCTCGATCGTGATGCGGCTGCCGGTGCGGCCGAATGCGTAGGCGCCCGCATAGATCGGGTTTGTCAGCATGTGGTGGATGGTGTTGTAGACGGGGAGCTTCCACTCGACCCGCCGGCCGTCCGGCCCATGACTGACTGCCGGCAGCGACAGGCGCTCCCGGCGAAGCCAGAGATGAACCTGCCGGACGGTTTGCATCTCGGCGAACTTACGGAATACCAGCGCGATCGCCTCCTGGACGCGCCGATCCGGGTCTTTCTCGATCCGGTCGTCGTGCGCTGTCTTGGCGTAACCCACTGCCACGTTGAGGAAGAGTTCGCCGCGCCGCGCCTTCTGCTTCAGCGCTTCCAGTGACCGCTGGCGGAAGATCGAGAGCTCCATCTCGCTCATCGTCCCCTTCATGCCCAGCAACAGCCGGTCATTGGGATGGCGCGGATCATAGACGCCGTCCTCATCGACGATCAGCGTTCCAACAAGACCGCAGAACTCGAGCAAAGTGTGCCAGTCGCGACCATTCCGAGCCAGCCGTGACGCTTCGATCGACACCACAGCGCCAACGCGGCCTTCGCAGATCGCGGCGAGGAGCTTCTCAAAGCCGGGACGCGAGACCCCGGAACCCGACCGGCCGAGATCATCGTCGATGACCTCAACCGTGCTCCAGCCAAGCGCGCGGGCGCGATCGGCGAGCCCGTACTGACGACGACGGCTCTCATGATTGTTACGGACCTGGTCGGTCGTCGACTGGCGCACATAGACGAAGGCACCGCGGGCGAGGTGTTCAGCTGCGATCTTCGTCATCGCGCACCTCCTCGCCGACCGTGTCCTGGCTCTCGGCCGTGCGTTCGGCGGCAGCCTCGATCAGGAGCGATTGAAGAAGCGCGGTGATCTTCGCCCGCTGTGCGGGCATCATCTCCGGCAATGGTCTGCGGCTGTCGAACAAATCCCGCTGGCGGCGTCGTTCGGTTCTCATGCTGGGTTCCTCCTCGACGGGGCGACTCTTCCGAAGAGGAGGTTAGGAGCGCGTCGAGGCGGGCGCGAAGATCAAACAGGCAATCAAGCGGTAGACGTGGCTTATCGACAACCCCGAAGGACGACGATCCCGGTTCCGTCATCCAAGCGGGCAGCAGAGCAAGCGTGCTGTCCCGCTGCCAGATAATCAAATGGTCGACGCCAGCGTGGCGCTTGCGGCCGACCGCGATAACAATCTCGCCGTACCGTGGATGGAAGGGATAATAGACCCGCACTTCAATCGCCGGACACCCGGCATCATGACGCTGGTCCGACCGGCACTGGCAAGACCCATTTGGCCATTGCCATCGCCAGAAGCTGCATCCGCTCCGGCTCCCGTGGCCGGTTCTACAACGTGGTCGATCTCGTCAACCGGCTCGAGACCGAGACCCGTAACGGAAGGCAAGGTCGGATCGCCGATCAGCTCACTCGAATGGACTTCATCATTCTAGACGAACTCGGCTATCTGCCTTTCGCTCAATCCGGAGGGCAGCTCCTGTTCCACCTCGTCAGCCGGCTCTACGAGCGCACCTCGATCATCGTCACCACCAACCTCGCATTCGGTGAATGGCCGAGCGTCTTCAGTGATCCCAAGATGACGACCGCGCTTCTCGATCGCCTGACCCACCACTGCGACATCATCGAGACCGGCAATGACAGCTGGCGCTTCAAAAGCCGAGCTGACGATCACCCGCCAACCCGCGCTCGCGCCGCCTCCGCAACCCCGACCAGCTCCGACGGCGCGAGCGCTAATCGTTCAAAGCGTAGAAAGGTGGGGTCCCTCTTGGATGCCGATCCGGGGTCCCGATTGGGCGCCGATTGACATTCGCTCCAACCCGAGCATCTTCCATCCCAACACAAACCGGCGCATGTACAAATTCGCCAGCAGCGGTGAGATGGGTGAACCTTGCGGAATGCCGCGCCGGGTGTCCCGGGCCTCGGTCGTGCGTGTCTTCCGTCCTCGATCGTCGGTTTCTTCCACGGGGCAGTCCAGCCACATCTTGATCAGATGTAGCACGCGCCGATCAACAATCCGGCGCGCTACCGACTTTAGAAGTTCGGCATGCGGAATGCTCCCGAAGTAGTCCGCGAGGTCGGCGTCGACAACTTCCGGATGGCCTCGGAACACCAGCGTTTCCACCTCGACCACCGCCTGTTGAGCATTGCGCCCGGGACGGTAGGCATATTGTTCTGGTGGAAGATCGGCTTCGAAGATCGGTTCCAGCACCAGCATCGCTGCTGTCATGCAGACTCGATCGCGCAGGGTCGAGATGCCCAGCGGCCTGAGTTTGCCGTTGGCCTTCGGTATGAACACTCTTCTGATAGGGTCCGGCCGGTAGGTCTCCTGCCTGATCGCAAGCGCCAGTTCGCCAAGCCACCGCTGCACCCCATACGCCTCGATCTCCGCAAAATCCTGACCGTCCACCCCCGGTGCGCCCTTGTTGGAGCGGCACTGGGCATAGGCATGCGCCAGAATGTCCTCACGGCTGATCTTGTCGTACAGGGCATAGAAGCGATAGCCGGCTTCTGCCTTCGCTTTCGCGTGCAACGCCGTCTGCAGTTTCTGAACACTCTTCGGAGTTGATAGGTTGCCCAATCTCCAGGTCCCTCACCACGTCGCGCGTTCGTCTTGAACTGAGGTCCCTTTCCTCCACCGGCATTACCCGGCATCGGCGGTACTACGAACCTCTCCGACCCCCCAGGGCGCCCAGCCTGTCCCTCACGGGCGTCCGGTTTGGTCATCCCTGACCACGCCTTGGGGTCTCCCGTGTTGCGTACGCTTTCCTTGTGTACATGCTGTCGCCACTACCCCGGCGCAGCGGCTGGGCGTATCTTTCGCTCATTCGCTCAGCCGTATCAGCCTTCCCCGAAAGGGTCCTCGGGTCGGCCTGCGCATCTGACTTTTCGAGGCTTGCTCGGCGTTCACTCGCGTTACGGCCTGCACACTCGCGCTGTCACCGTATATCGTGACACGCTAACCGAAGGCTTCAGCCACTTCGTCACCTCCATGACTGCTCCGGTTGCTTCCGGCTGGAGCCGTTGCCGGGTGGGACTTGCACCCACTGGAAAGCGCCGCCTTCTCACGGCGCACACGTAGAGCGGACATAGCAGATCGCCGATGGACGTCGAGTAGTGCTGCCGTCCAACGATCGCCGTGCATGGGCGGGCATGGCGACCATGCAGCGGCATTCTCTGC
>DATEQL010000404.1:0-10651 GCA_035272665.1 Allostellaceae bacterium | reverse complement strand
CGACGTAATTGCTTTATCTTAATAAGGGGACCCACCCAAGCCTGAATCGCGCGTGCAATATCAGGTGGAGCGGACCCCGGAGGGCCACTTCGTGAAGGGCCAATCCGGCAACCCCGCCGGCAAGCCACCGGGCCGCTGTAGCCACACCTCGCGCACCGCCGAGATCCTGCTCGAAGGCGAAGTCGAGGCGCTGACCCGGACGGCCATGGCACGCGCCCTGGAGGATAGCCGCATCATCGCGCCGCGCCGCCGCCCGTGCATCTGGATCTGCCGCCGATCGCGGGCCCGGCCGACATTGCGCCGCGATGGCCGCGGTCACGGCGGCGGTTGCCGGGGGCGTCCTCACCACGGGCGAAGGGGCCGAGGTCACGAAAGTGGTCGACACCCACGTTTGGGCGATGCTTCCTGTGCTGAGCGCAGGCAAGGCACTTGATGTGGGCAGCGCTAAGACCGCTCGATCGCCTGGCGCTGCGCTCAGGCGATGCACCGCGCCGGAGCCGAGATCGCGATGACCTATCTCTATGGTAGGGGCGTCACGATGTCGAGCCGTTGGCGCAGGCAATCGCGGCCCTGCCGGGTTGGTCGTCATTTCAACCTTGAGGAGAGATCTTGCTGCAGATTTGCTGCAGACGCAACGACCGCCAATCTACGATACAACTTCATGTTGCAGACTGGCGACAGCCTGGGGGCTGAATGCGTATCGACTGGTCGGGCCGGCGTCATATGCTTCCCCGGGAGCCGGGCTGGAGCCGATCCGTGCCGTTCATATCGGTGCCCACCCGCTGCCGTTATGATTACGGAGCGCCCGAGGGGTCGAGGTCAAATGTCAAGCTGGCTGGTGTCACCGAGCCCGGATCAACGGAACGTGAGCGCGGGTTTTGGTGCTGAGATGAGGAGGGATCATGTACGCGTTGAGCGGCCGGGTCGGGCTGGTCACCGGTGGCGGCGGCGGCATCGGGCGCGAGATCGCGCGCCGGCTCGCGCGCGATGGGATGGCGGTTGCCGTGCTCGACCGCGATGGCGCCGCCGCGCAAGCGGCCGCGGCGGAGATCGGCGGTCTCGCGGTGACGGCCGACGTGACCTCGCAAGAGGAGGTTGGCCGCGCCGTCGAAGCCACCCTCGCCCGCTTCGAGAAGATCGACCTTCTGGTCAACAATGCCGGCATTGCCTGGATGGGGCCGGCGCTCGAGATGCCGCTCAAGGCCTTGCAGGCGATGCTGCGGGTCAATGTCGAAGGCGTGTTTATCGTCAGCCGTGCGGTGCTGCCGTACATGATCGGCCGACGTTCCGGATCGGTCGTCAATCTCGCCTCATGGGCCGGCAAGACCGGCCCTGCTTTCTTCGCCGGCTACAGCGCGAGCAAGTTCGCGGTGATCGGCCTGACCCAGGCGCTGGCGCGCGAGATGGCGCCGCACGGTATCCGGGTCAATGCGATTTGCCCGGGGATTGTCGTCGACACGGCGATGCGCACCGCGATCGAGGCGCAACAGCGCCGCTACGGGCTGCCGGAAACCGCCGAGCGGGAAAAGTCGATCCCGGTCGGGCGGGTCTCGGTGCCCGATGACGTGGCGCGGGTCGCCGCCTTTCTCGCCTCGGACGAATCGGCCTACATTACCGGCGAATCGATCAACCTCTCCGGCGGCCTGCTGATGGATTGAGGAGCAACGGCGATGACGAGGTTCAAAGATTGGACGCCGCATGGCGTCATTCCGGCGGTGCTGCTGCCGTTCCACGCCGATTTCAGCATTGACGAGAAATCCTACCGCAAGCATCTGCGCGATGTAGTCGGGGTCGACGGCATCTCGGCGATCACGGTCAACGGCCACTCCTCCGAGGTTCACTCCTGTACCATCGAGGAACAGTGCGAGGTGCTCGAGCTGACCCTCGACGAAATCGGCGACCGGGTGCCGGTCGTCGCCGGCGTTTACGCCGACGGCAGCCTCGAAGCGGCCCGGATCGCCCGCATGGCCGAGGCCGGCGGTGCGGCGTGTCTGCTGGTCTTCCCGCCGCAGAGCATGGCGATGGGCGGGCAGCAGCGCCCCGAGATGGCGATCGCTCATTTCGCGACGATCGCAGGTGCGACGAGCCTGCCGCTGATCTGCTTCAACTACCCGCTGTCGGGCGGGCTCGGCTACCCGAACGAGACCTTGTTGCGGCTCGTCGAACGGGTGCCGTCGATCCGCGCGATTAAGGATTGGTCGGGCGACGCGATGGTGCACGAGCGCAATATCCGCGCGCTCCAGTCGCTGCCGCGGCCGGTCAATGTGCTGACGACACACAGCGCGTGGCTGATGAGCTCGCTAGTCCTCGGCTGCAACGGTCTTCTCTCCGGCGCCGGCAGCGTGATTGCCGATCTGCAGGTGGCGTTGTTCCGCGCCGTCCGGGCGAACGATCTTGCCCTGGCGCGGGCGGTCAACGAGCGGATCTATCCGCTGGCGCAGGCCTTCTATGCGCCGCCCTTCCTCGACATGCACAACCGCATGAAGGAGGCGCTGGCGCTCCTCGGCAGATTGCCGCCGGCCGTCGTTCGCCCGCCCCTCGTCAAATTGCCGGGCCACGAGATCGAGCGGCTCAAGCAGGCAATCGCGGCCGCGGGCCTCGATCGCGAACCGGCGAGCGCGCTGGCCGCCGAGTAATTGAACATCAACCGAGGAGACCGAACATGCCGAACCCGACCTACGAGACCGCGTTGATCGTCGGCGCCGGGCGCGGGCTCAGCGCGTCGCTGGCGCGCCTTTTCGCGCGCGAGGGTCTGCGGGTCGCGCTCGCCGCGCGCGATACCGAAAAGCTGGCACCGCTTTGCGCCGAGACGGGCGCCAAGGCCTTCGCCTGCGACGCTGTTCAGGCCGATCAGGTGGCGCGGCTCTTCGCGGCCGTCGAGTCGGCGGTCGGGGCGCCCGACGTCGTCGTCTACAATGCCAGCGGCCGCGCCCGCGGCCCGATCGCGGAACTCGTTCCGGCCGAGGTCGAGCGGGCGATCATGGTCAGCGCGTTCGGCGGCTTTCTCGTCGCGCGAGAGGCTGCCTCGCGCATGGTGCCGAAAGCGCACGGTGCAATCCTGTTCACCGGGGCTTCCGCGAGCGTCAAGGGCTATCCGCTCTCCGCTGCGTTCGCGATGGGCAAGTTCGCGCTGCGCGGCCTGGCCCAGAGCATGGCGCGCGAGCTTGCCCCGCAAGGCATTCACATCGCCCACTTCGTCATCGACGGCGCGATCCGCAACCCCGGCCGGGTCGAGCCCCCGGACCGGCCGGACAGCATGCTCGACCCCGACGCCATCGCCGCCTCCTACCTCAGTGTGCTGCGCCAGCCGCGCTCGGCCTGGACCTGGGAGATCGAGTTGCGTCCGTGGGTCGAGCGGTTCTGAGGCTGCGGGAATCCCACCCCGTAAGCGCCCAGTTCACGATCGCGGGCCGACTGGACCGTCGCGCCGTCCGGGTCTGGGGCGCCTTCGGAATTTTGCTGACGCTGGCGGCGGTGCCGGTGTTTTCGACGGTGCTGCCGCCGCTCGTGGATTACCCGAACCATCTGGCGCGCATGTATCTGCTCGCCGAGGGCGGCGATGCCTTCTACGCCGTGCGCTGGGCCGTGCTGCCCAATCTGGCCGAGGATCTGATCGTCCCGCCGCTGGCGCGGCTGATGCCGCTCGACCTCGCGGCGAAGCTGTTCCTGGTCATGATCTTCGGCCTGATCGCGGGCGGGGCGATGTGGCTGAACCGCGCAGCCACGGGCGGCTGGCGGCTATGGCCGCTGCTCGCTTTTCTCCTGCTCTACAACCGCATCTTCTTGTGGGGCTTTCTGAACTACCTGTTCGGCATCGGTCTGGCCCTCGGTGGAACGGCCTTGTGGTTGGCGCTGGAAGGGCGGCGCTGGTGGCTCAGAGTGCTGTCATCCTCGCTCGTGGCGCTCGCGTGCTTCGTCAGTCATATCGCGGCCTTCGGCGTCTATGCGCTGATGATCCTTGGCGTCGAAATGCTTCCGGGATCGGGCGAATGGCGCGCTCGCCGATGGTCGGCGCTCGGCCGCCGGATCACCATCGCAGCGCCGCAATTCGTCGTTCCGGCGGCACTCTTCATCGACGTTCGGCGCGACGCTGCCCGAGCGACGGTCGGCTATGCCGGGCTCTGGCGCAAAGCCGATCTGCTGTTCAGCGTGTTCGACAACTACAACCGCACCTTTGACATCGCTTGCTTTGCTCTGTTCCTCGGTTTGATCGGTTGGCTCGCGTGGACACGACGGTTGGGTCTTGTGCCTCGGCTTGCCTGGGCGGTCGTGTTAGTCTTCACGGCTTATCTGTTATTGCCGAGCCAGATGTATGGCGGTTCGGGGGCCGATCACCGGCTCCCCATCGCCCTGTTTCTGCTGCTGATTGCCGCGAGCGCGCCACGCTTTCCGACCCCGCGCGTCGCTGCCGCAATCGGGTTCGTCGCGGCAGCGGTGCTGGTTGTCCGGTTAGGCTTGATCGAGTGGGTGTGGCGCGAGGCGAACGAGATCTACTCGGCCGATCTCGCCGGCATCGATGCGCTGCCGCGAGGCAGCAAGCTCGCGGTCGCCCAGCCGGCGGGTCTCTTCCACATCGTGCCGGCGCCGGAGGTCCACCTTGCAGTCCTGGCGATCCCCCGCCGTCAAGCCTTCGTGCCAACCCTCTTCGCCATCCCGGGCCAGCAGCCGGTGGCGCTCCGGCCGGCCTTCGCCGCACTTGCCGAAGCGGCGCAACCACAACGCCTCTGGGCGGCCCTGGTCGACGGCGACGCGGCGGGCCGGGCAGGTCTACCCACCTCGCTCGGTCGCTACGATTTCGTCGTGTTTACCGACAACCGGCTGTTCCAGGTGCCATCCAACCCATGTCTGGCGTCGTTCTTCGCGCGGCCGACCTTTCAGATTTTCGCGGTCGTCCGCGATCTCGACTGTGCCAGCCCCGAGCCGCCGTAGCATCACGACCGCCGGCAGAGGGGCCCCCATGACAGAATTTCCTGCCATCGCCGCTCGGCCGCATGCGCCGGATAGGGCCACGCCGCCAGCGGGTGCCATCCGGTTGGGCCATGGCGAAGCAGAACCGCCTCCGAGGCGGGCAGGCTCTCCCAGTCCTCGGGCACGCAGGATATCAGAGCGAGCCGATAGCCCAACCGGTCCGCCTCGTTGAGCGTGGCCGGATCGGCCGTGTTGCGGCGCAGCAGGTCGAGCCTGTGGCGGCGCGGCGGCGTGTCGGCAAGAACGCCGGCAATCATCGTGGCGACGCTGTCGTTATCGCCGGGCAGCAGCAGCGCCAGGCGATCGCCGTCCGCGAGGTAGTGCTTCAGATTCGTGGCGAGACCCCGCACGAGCGGCTGCGGCATGTCCAAGTCGAAGCGCAGGCGATAGGCATACCCGAGCGGTGCCAGCACTACAGCGGCAAGCGCGAGACCGCCCGCCGCGCGCGCCCGCCCGCGGACCAACCAACGCCCGACCCCGAGGTTACGCGCCGCGAGCGCCAGGGACAGCACGAGCACGAGACCAAGATGCGTGTTGTAGCGGAAGAAGGAATGCGCCTCGATGCTCATCTCATCCGGGAATAGACCGATGTACATCACCAGCAGGAAGCCGTTGTAGAGCGCGAGCAAGGCGGCGTAATAGGTCAAAAGCCGGGTCGTCGATGTCCAGCCCTGCCGCCGCAGCAGCACCGGCCAGGCGATCAAAGCCGCCGCCGCGCAGCCGAAATAGACGAGTTTGGCTGCGATCACCTCGACAGCGCTCGTCACGATCGCGGGAAAACTCGCCCAGTTCCATTGGGCAAAGGGCAAAGGCGTCAACTCGTCGACGCCGGCAACCGACACGTGGTAGCGCCAGAGGGCGTAGAGCCCGAGTGCGGGCAGTATGGTCAGACCAACCACACGCAGCATGCGCCTGAGTTGTCGCCCGTTTTCTGCCCAGCTCGTCAAGACGGCGGCGCCGGCGCTGGCGACGACCAGTCCGATACCCGACTGCTTAGTATTGACCATGGCGGCAAGGATTAGACCTGTCGCCGGCAACACGCCGCGAACCTCCCGGCCGGCGGCAATCTCACTCTGCGCCGACACCAGAAGCCACGCCGCCATGGCTGCCGTCACAGCAAGCGCAGTCTCGCCGTAAGCCGACAGATGAAAGCGCGGCACGAAGCCTGGATTTAGCAAGGTCACGAGAAGCATGCCGCCCGCAATGGCGCCCCAGGGAGGAATGGTGTTGGCGGTACGCAGCGGCATGGCGAGGGCGCGAGCGACGAGCAAACCGATCAGCAGCAGCAGCAGGACATTGGTCAGCGACATGCCTGCTGCTGGATAGTCCGGCCACGCTAGGCCGCCGATGTAACTGAGGAATTGGGTGTTATAGGGTGCCGCGGGCAGATAGGAGTAGCTCGGCGGCAAACCTGCGGTCGGCAGCCGGCCCCAATCGACGAGATAAAACGCATTGGGCAAGAGATTGAGCCAGGTATCCGGCTGGGACGGTTGAATCGGCGCCATGACGAGCCAGAGCGGTAGTGTCACGAGCACGATCCGCCCAAGGGTCTGCCACGTGTCCGAACTCGGTCGCCGATCCCGAACGGCCAGCACGCACAGCGAGGCTAGGACAAAGCCTGCCGCCGGAACCGTCAGGCGGAGCGGAACCAATACGCCCCAGCCCGTCAGCACGAGGCAGAGCGCACCCCACCCGGCGCCGATCTGCACCTCGGGCGGCATGCGGCGGCCCACCAATCCCGCGCCTGCCAACAAAAGGATGACGGCGATCCCCCAAGTCGTGGCGACCCCAACGAGATCCGCCGGATGGGGTAGGTACTCGGTCGTCACGCCCGCAATACTACTATTGGCACGATCCGACCTGAGAAGTCGCAAAGGCTTCGGCGGTCCGGCCTACCTGCCTCGCCTGAAGAAATACCCGGTCGACCGAAAGCTCGTCCAGGCGGGGGCTGGCCAGGACATAAATCTCGCGTCCGCGCGGCGCGCACCGGCTCGGATCCGAGCCGTCGAAAAACAGTACGACGACCGGGTGGCCACCGGCCGCCGCGATGTGCGTGGCGCCGGTGTCGTTCCCAACGGTGAAAGCGGCAGCGTCGGCAAGATCGACCAGGCTGGTGAGTTCCGTGCGGCCGACGAGGTCGATCGCGACAGGACAGGTCGCACGGATTTCGGCCGCGAGCGGCTCCTCGCCCGGACCGCCGACGACGACCGGGAGACGGCCCGTTGCGTCGAACAGTCGTCGGGCCAATTCACCGAAGCACCTTGCGGGCCAGCGCTTCTCCGGATGACGCGGCGACGAGCCGGGAATCAGCAAAAAGAAGGCGCGATGCCCCAATCCTTCCGGCAGGGGCCGGGACGATGCCGGGCAGGCAGGCAAGGGTGTCGGGTATATCCCGGCCATCAGCAGCTGTTCGGCCTGCTTGTCAATTGTGTGTTGGGGGTCGCGCCGCAGATTGGCATGGGGGTGTGAGCAATGCCAGGCGATCCCGGACCACTCCGGCCGGTGGGCGGGCAGGAACAGCCAAGCGTAGAGGCTTGAGCGATCCGAGGTCTGAAGATCATAAACTCGCTCGAAGCGGCCGCTACGCAGGACGCGACGAAGGGCAAGCAAGCCTGCCGCATCGAAGGGCGTCGGTCGGGAATCGATGGCGATCTTGTCGAAGAACCCGCTCTGCTGGGCGAGCTCGGCGAATCCGGGAGTTGTCAGCAGCGTGATTTCGTCTCTGACATGTTGCCGTCGAATAGCCGCTGCAGGCCCAAGCGCCTGGACAAAGTCTCCAAGCGCACTGAGCTTGATGACGAGGATCTTGCGCCGCGCCGATGACGAAGGTGGTGTGACCCGCCGCGGTCGGCGCGCGGCCAAAGCAGCGAGATCGACGCACCCCGAGAGCTCTTCGAAGGCTTTGAATACAGCCGCGTGTTTCTCGAACTCAGCGGTGCCAAGGCTCGCCAAAAGGCTCCCGACGACCCGGTGCGCAGACGCGACTGCGGGCGTGTCGCGAAAGCCTGGCAGCAAGGCCGTGGCCATCTCAAGACCGTCGGACGAGAGGAGGATCCACGACCGAAAGCGGCGCCGAATGACCGGACGGACCGCCATGTGGGAAACGCAGACTGTCAAACCCGCTCCATCCGCATTGAACCGCCGATAGAGATAAAGAAGGTCACAGGCGATCGTGTAGCGTCGATCTCGACACCATCGCGCCTCGTTCCAGGCGAAGAACGCGTTGAGCGGCGTGCCGGCGGGAAAATCGCAAGCACGCAGCGATGCGGTCCACCGACAAAGACTGGTCGTGGTCATGCCGACAGACTATCGCTGACCGCGAGCAGGGCGTCTTCCAGTTCGCGAGATTGGGCGATAGCGCTAAAACGTTCGGTCGCCGCTGCCCGGGCGGCGAGGCTCATCCGGCTGCGTAACGCAGGATTACCGAGCAGTCGTCGGGCGGCTGCGGCAATCGCCGGCGGATCAGCCGGGGGCACGAGGAACCCGGTGCGCTCGTGCTCCACCGCCTCGGCAATCCCGCCGGCATCCGCGCCGATAACCGGCACCGCACACGCCATCGCCTCGAGCACGACGTTTGGCAGCCCCTCGGAATCACCGGTCCGAGCCGCCACGCTCGGGACACAGAGCGCGAGCGCGTTCCGCATCAGGCGCCGCACCTCGCGGTTCGGTAGCCAGCCCATAAATCGCGCACGCTTTAGCCCGGAGGCATGGCGCTTCAGCGCCTCGCCCATCGGGCCATCGCCGATCAAAACCAGGTCGACCTTAGCACCCTCACTTTCCAACATCCCCATGGCATCGAGGAGATGCCCGACCCCTTTCTTTTCGACGAAGCGGCCGACAAACAGCAGATACGGCGGCGAGGCGGGTTGTAGCGCCTCGCCGTCCGTCTCTGGCTCGACGCCGTAGCGGATGACCCTGAGCTTCGCCGCCGGAAAATTGCGGGCGAGCAGGGCCTCGCGGATGTACTCCGCGACGCAGATGATCAGCGCCGCCTCCCGCTGCAGCGCCTTGCAGCGTCGCTGGAAGATCGGCGGAATGAGCTTCCTGCGGAAGTGCTCATCTTTGGTCGCGTCACCTCCATGAAACGTGACCACCAATGGGAGCCTCAGGGCGCGAGCAATCGGCAAAGCAAGCGCGCCGCCGCGGCCGAAATGGGCATGGATCAGCCGCGGCCGCAGCTCCGCGAGATCCGGCTCAGGCGGAATATGGCCGAACTGCTTGAACGCGAGCCGGTCGAGCGCGCCAGCTGCGCCGCGCCGCCCGAGCAATATCGGTTCGGCCCCGAGATCGGGCAGGCCATCATCCGTCCGACAGCCGATCCAGACGGGCGCCAGGCGGTGAAATCCGACATATTGCCGGCGCAGGAAATGGACCTCCGAGCGCGGGACAATGCGATCTCGATAAACAAGCAAAGCGCTGCCGTCGGTCAAGCCTGCCTCACTCCCGCCTTTGACGATATCGTCCTTCATGCTGGCACCGGCCCAGTGGCTTTCGTAAATAGCGCATGCAATCTAGCGGCGCATCAGGTTGAAATCGCCGTCGATGCGCGGGACCTCGCACGGGCGCTCTACTACCGAGCAAGCCTATGACAGCCGCTCGGGATGCCGCCAACCGCAACAAACTGTTGCGTCGGTGATCGATCGTCGCTGCATCTGCAGCAAAATCCACAGCAAAGACTCTCCTTCAGGTTGAAAAGCTCATCCGGCCGGCGGCTTTAAGACCTTGAGACATCTTCATCTCCTTCTTTCAGCCTCGGTCGCATTGCCGAGTGTGGCCGGAGTCTGCAATATGAATTAGGCAACTTTATGATAGTGTTATTATCGCATAGTGGTATTATCGTATTGTCGGTGATCGCGCATTGGCCCTTTCGAAGCGATGCGGGATTAGGGCATCGTGGCGCGTTTTCGCAGGGCGCAAGACCGCGATGTTCGAAGCCGAGGGCCGCTGGCTCCGTTGGGCGCTGGACGCGTTCCCACCCGTGCGACTATCGCCGCTGCTCAATCTCGGCAGCGGCTCTGCCGACATCCGCGAGGTCGTACAGCCTTGGATCGAGGATCAGATATTTCGCCCGCTACGCACCCGCAATGTCGAGGTCGCCCACGTCGATAGGCGCGAGTTGCCGGGGGTCGATGTCTGGGCCGATCTGACCGATCCCGCCGATGTCGGACTTCTGAGCGCGCTTCGACCACAGGCGCTGCTCTGCTGCAACCTCCTCGAGCACGTGACCGAGCCCGATCGGCTGGCTCGGCACTGCCTCGACCTGTTGGCAACGGGCGGGCTCGTCTTTGTCACGGTCCCCTTCAGTTATCCCTATCATCGCGATCCGATCGACACGATGTATCGGCCGAGCCCCGCTGAACTCGGGGACCTCTTCACCGGAGCGCGACTGCTGGACGGAACGATCCTGGGGACCGGAGTCTCGTATCGCAACGCGGTGCGCGAACGGCCTTGGCTCCTGTTGCGCCATGTCTGGCGCTTCCCGGTGCCGTTCTTGTCCCTCGAAAAGTGGAAGCGCTCGATGGGGCGGCTCTATTGGCTCGCTGCCGAATATCGGATCACCTGCGCGGTCTTCGAGAAGATGTAGCGGCGGTCGGGCGATCGGCCTCGCAACCGCTGGTCCACGCCCTGCAGATCGTCAAGGAGCTTTCAAATGGACGAAATCGGTTTTGACGGGCTTGCCAGT
>DATEQL010000403.1:0-2779 GCA_035272665.1 Allostellaceae bacterium | reverse complement strand
GAGGCAGCGCTGCGACTATGCACATTCAGCACGTTGAGGCAGCGAGGGCGCCGAAATGCAAAGTTCACATGTGCCTTTCCCGCAGGATGCCGGTAACCGTCACTCGTTGTCGGGGTTGCGGGCCGGCAGAGGATTACGAATCCTGCCGGAGAGCTGCATTTGGAATGATCAATGGTTGCGCTATCATCACTCCTAGCCGTCTTTACTTAACAAAGAAGAACTTCATCCCTTGCCTATCCGGTTGACACATACACCTACCAGCGATAGCGAACTCATAAGCGTTGCGGGAGCACGCCCGCGATTCGCCGAGTTGATGGGGACGCTTTTTCAATCGGGTGACACAGGAATGAATGCACCGGCGCCTATCGTGATGGACGTCAATCAGCATGCCGCGCTGCCGTTTCCGCGATCGCTTCCAGAATTCCAGCGGCTCTTCCCGGATGATATGGCTTGTGCTGCGTATCTCGAAAAGCTGCGCTGGCAAAACGGCTTTGTCTGTCCGCACTGTGGGGTGACCGGCGTCCCGTTCCGCATCGCGACCCGCCCAGGCGTGCTGACATGCCGCAAATGCCGACGTCAGACCGGGCTGACCGTTGGCACGGTCATGGAGCGCAGCCACACGCCGTTGTCGACTTGGTTTTGGGCCGCCTACCTGGTCGCCAGCCAAACTCCCGGCACGTCGGCTGTCCAGTTTCAACGCCAACTTGGGATCGCGCGTTATGAGACAGCTTTTCAGATTCTCCACAAGTTGCGCGCCGGAATGGTGCGCCCGGACCAGGACCGCATCGGTGGCCGCGCAGACGAGCACGTCGAGGTGGACGAAAGCTGGATCGGCGGCCGAACTCGCGGTGAGGGTCGGGGCATTCACCACAAGGTTCTGGTCGCCTGCGCCGTTGAGGTGCGCCATCGGAAGCCAGGAACCGCGCAGGATAAGCGAAGGGATGGACGCTATGCGGGGCGGGTACGTCTCGCCGTTGTCACCGACCGAAGCGGAAAATCGCTTGGTGGATTCGTTGATGGCGCTGTCGTTCCGGGAACTCTGATCGTTACTGACGATTGGAGTGGCTACGCTGGTTTGCGAAAACGCGGCTATGACCACCAGGCAATCGCCGAATGTGGAGATCCCGAGGTGGCGGACGAGTTCCTGCCCATCATTCACCTCGTCTTTGCTAATCTCAAGACGTGGTTGATCGGCATACATCACGGCGTTAGCGCGCAGCATCTACAAGCCTACCTCAACGAATTCACTTTTCGCTTCAACCGTCGTTTTTACCCGTTCAATGCCTTTCGTTCCTTGCTCGGCATCGCGGGTGGGGTAAGGGCGCCGACCTACGACGAGCTTTATTCCGGCGATTGGGAGCACCCTACATGTGGTAGCTGTGTGGGTTAACCGGATAGGCAAGGAAACATCAGGAGGTGGGCAGCACCGGCTGGCCAAGCAAGAGGTGGTCGTGACTACCCACGATAAACAGCGAGGAGGCTGTTTTTTCAGGTGTGGTGCGAGTATGGATCGATGCGGAGGCGCGGCGGCGAAGCCGCCCGAGAGCGACCGTCAGGGGCTGGCTACGATCAGCGATCCGGCCACCCGCCACGGGGTGAGCCGCGAGTTCATTTATCAGCAGACCGACCCGGCGCGCACGGCGTTGGATGACGCTTTCCGGTCTGTCGAGCGGGACGATGAGGTGCTGTTCCCTTTGACGGTCACCAAGACACGGCTGCGCCAGGTGATCGTCGGGCTGACCCTGATGTGCCGCCGTTCATCTCGAGGCGCCATCGAGTTCCTGCGTGACCTGCCGGGCGTGCCTATCAGTATCGGCACCGTTCACCACGTGCTCCGGGTGGCCACGCGGCAGGCGGGCGCCGTCAGCCGCGAGCAAAACTTGTCAGGCGGCCCGCGACATCCGAACGCTCAGCCAGTGGCTGAGCCATGACGTTCCGGCTCTGGCCACGCCCGGCTCTGGCCACGCCCGGCTCTGGCCGCGCGGCCGGAGCTGTTCGACTTTCTCGTCGAGGCACCGGCGCGCCTCGCGCTCGCGGACGCTCGACGCATTCGCCCGGTGCGCGTCGCGCTGCCGAACCGGCGTGCTCGATGAGACGCTGGCCGCGATCGCCGCGGTCCACGACATCTCCGCGCTCCGCGCGCGCCAAGCCTGCGTGCCGCATCGCTTGCCGAGCACCTCGACGGCATATTGGCAGGGTGGAATCGGCTTCGATCGAAGCCGGGCGGCAAGTTCCACGCCGTCTTCGACGCCGTCAGCCGGGTCATGGCAGACACGCCGCGTAGCAGTTCACTGCTGGAGAACCTCCATTCGCGGCTGCGCACCTACTTCACACTGCGCCGCCACTTGGGCGGTTCATACCCGGACTTGCTGCCGTTCTTCCTGAACCATCGTTGTTTCATGCGCAGCCGCCGTGCCGAGCGCAACGGCCAAAGCCCACGGGAATTGATGACCGGCCAAGGCCATCCGCACCGGCTTACGCTGCCGGGCCTCGGGCCACTTCAGCCCCGGCGAGCCTGAACCGGGGAGGCTGGTCGCCTCCCCCATAGGACAACTTTCGAGCTGAGATCCGGCCCTCACGGGCCGGCGGTTTTCGCGCGTCCGTGTAACCCGAAAACGGCAGATTCTGAACCACGCCTGCGGCGACACACATCGGGGAGTTCATTCAGCACTCTGGAACCACTCCGCCTTGCCGTTCAAATACCATGCCGAACACCGCCATCACATTCCCAAGCCCCGATATCGGGTCACGAACTGGGCGGAGTATGACGCTTCATTGA
>DATEQL010000402.1:0-2491 GCA_035272665.1 Allostellaceae bacterium | reverse complement strand
ATAGCTGAATTCGACGCGAGCCAGCCGCGCCGGCGTGATGGTGATCGCGCCGATCGCCGCGTCGAACTGACCACGCTCGACCCCGGTGATGACGTCCTCCATTTGTGCGACGGCGATGAAGCGATAGGTCAGATGGAGGTCCTCGGCGACGCGCCGCCAAAGGTCCACGCTGGCGCCCGAAAACAATCCCTCGGTATCAACCGATCCGTACGGCGGCACGTCGTAGACGGCGACGCGTAGAGGTTCGTCGGGAGCGCGTTCGGCGCCCGATCGTGCTGCGGCACCGACAAGGCAGACTGCCAGAGCGATCGCGATCAGGCGCGATTGCGTGGCAATGCGTCGCCCGGACCGAAGATTGCGTGAACGCTTTCTCATTACCGAGGATGAGAGTTGCACTCGTTGAATTTAAGAGGGTGGAATCATTTCCGGTCCCCTGATCCCGGAAGGACCGGATTATGGCCAGTTAATATTTCAGTTGTGTGACAGCGATTGCCCAGATCTCGACTTGACTATCGCGGTGTCCCGTGCTGCGAGTCCGCGGCTGGAAGGATACCAGGGTGCAAGGAAGCTCAACCAGCTATGCAAGCCTGACGGCACGGGGCCTGATCCCGAACCGGTGGGACGTCGTTGTCTTTCCGTTGGTCTTCGGGTTGCTTCTGCTCGCTGCCAAAGGGGCTCACGAGACGTTGGCGCCGCTCTCGGCGCTCAGGGAGCCGGTCGTCTCGCTAGATCCGGTCAACTTGCCGGATTACGCCCTACGAACGACCTTGCGGATGCTAGCCGCAATGGTCGCATCTCTGCTCTTCACCATCACCTACGGGACCCTCGCGGCCAAGAGCCGGCGGGCGGCGTTGGTCCTGGTCCCGCTTCTCGACATCCTCCAATCGGTGCCGGTGCTGGGTTACATTTCCTTCACCGTCGTCTTCTTCATGTCGCTCTTTCCCGGTCGGGTCGCGGGTGCCGAAGCCGCAGCGATCTTCGCGATCTTTACGAGCCAGGCCTGGAACATGACCTTCAGCTTCTACCAGTCGCTACGCACCGTGCCGCGCGACCTCGAGGAAGCGACGCAGAGTTTCCGTTTCTCGGCATGGCAGCGCTTCTGGCGCCTCGAGGTGCCGTTCGCGATGCCGGGCCTCGTTTGGAACATGATGATGAGCATGTCGGGAGGCTGGTTCTTCGTCGTGGCGAGCGAGGCGATCACGGTCGGCGACACGACGATTACGTTGCCGGGCATAGGCGCCTATTTGGCCCAAGCGACCGCGGAAAAGAACCTGACGGCCGTCGGCTGGGTGGTGCTGACGATGACTGCGGTGATCATCCTCTATGACCAGTTGATGTTCCGGCCGCTGGTCGCCTGGGCCGACAAGTTCCGCTTCGAACAGACCAGCGCACAGACCATACCCGGCTCCTGGTTTCTCGATCTGCTGCAGCGCAGCCGCCTGTTCCGAACCCTAGCCAGCCCGGGGAGCCTGTTGTTGCACGCGCTCGCGCGACGACGCTTTGCCCCGTTGCGCGAGGGGTTTGGGAGGGCTCGCCCCTCACGCTCGACGATCGTGGATGTCCTTTGGTTCATCGCCATAGCGGCAGCGGCCGTCTTCGCTGCGGGGAAGACCATCGTTTTTGTCGCCGCCGGAGTAGGCTGGGGCGACCTGCTCGATGCCGTAAAGCTCGGCCTATTCACGCTCACTCGCGTCGTAGTGCTGATCGCGATCGCTTCCTTGATTTGGGTTCCGATCGGGGTCGAGGTCGGCTTGCGCCCGCACCTGGCCGAGAAGATCCAGCCCCTGGCACAGTTCCTCGCGGCGTTCCCTGCCAATCTGCTGTTTCCGGTTTTCGTTGTGGCCATTGTCCATTTCGACCTGAACCCGGACATCTGGCTCAGCCCGCTGATCATCCTCGGCACGCAGTGGTATATTCTGTTCAACGTGGTCGCCGGCACGATGGCGTATCCAAGCGACTTCCGCGAAGCGGCGACCAATTTTCGCATGCGGGGTTGGCAGTGGTGGCGCCAAGTCATGTTGCCGGGGATATTTCCCTATTTCGTTACCGGCGCCATTACTGCAGCGGGCGGGGCGTGGAACGCCAGCATCGTCGCGGAAGCGGTGTCCTGGGGCAACACCAAGATCACGGCACACGGCCTTGGCGCCTATATCGCCGATAACACGGCCGCCGGCGACTATCCAAAAATCGTCCTCGGCATCGCCGTGATGTCGATGCTCGTGACCCTGTTCAACCGTCTGCTCTGGCGGCCGCTCTATGCCTATGCGGAAGACCGGCTGCGCCTCGACTGAGAAATCGCAATGGTCGCATTAGACACCCTGCGTGAAACGACGCTCGGCGAGCCGATCTTGACGGTGCGCGGCGTGAGCCGCGGTTTCGCGCGGGGCTCGGGCGAGGTGCGCGTCCTCGCCGATGTCGATCTCTCGCTGCGCGCCGGCGAGATCGTCGGTCTGCTCGGCCGTTCCGGCTCCGGCAAATCGACCCTGCTGCG
>DATEQL010000401.1:0-2111 GCA_035272665.1 Allostellaceae bacterium | reverse complement strand
TCATCGGGATGGGCCGGCTTGGCAGCCGCGAAATGACCCTCGCCTCCGACCTTGATCTGATCATGATCTACGACGTCCCGCCCGGCAGTGAGGTTTCGGACGGGCCGAATCCGCTCGCTGTCGCCAGCTATTATGCGCGATTGAGCCAAAGGCTGATCGGCGCAATCACCGCGCCGACCGCAGAAGGCCGGCTCTACCAGGTCGATATGCGACTGCGGCCCTCGGGTGCGTCGGGACCGATCGCCTCGAGCCTCGAAAGCTTCGCCCGCTACCAGGGCGAGTCCGCCTGGACTTGGGAACACATGGCACTGACGCGGGCGCGGCCGGTCGCCGGCGCTGCAGCGCTGCGGCGGCAGATCGCCGGTGCGATCGGCGTCGTGCTCCGTTCCACGCGTGATGCCCAACGCCTCTTGATCGACGTCGCGGACATGCGGCGGCGCATCGCGGACGAGAACCCGCGGCCCTCGCCCTGGGACCTCAAGAACCGGCCCGGCGGATTGCTCGACCTCGAATTCATCACGCAATACCTGATGCTGCGCGAGGCGGCTTCTTCCCCGCAAGTCTTGCGGCACGACGCTGCAGCGGCGCTCCAAGCACTCGGCGGGGCGAGGGTGCTGTCGCCGCAGGCGCAGCACGAGCTGCTCGACGCCCTCGGGCTGCTGCGTCATGTGCAGGCGCTCTTGACCTTGCTGCGCGACGAAGCGTCCGAAGCGCACGGCTTCCCCGAGGCCGACGCCGCCACGCTGGCGCGCTGTGCCCGTGCGGTTGACTTCACCCGGCTAGACGCAGATATCACTGCCGCCACCGCGCGTACTCGCAGCTGGTACGAGCTTTTGGTCGAGGAACCGGCGCGTTGCGCCGTGCAACAGTTGGCAGAGCAGACAGGAGACAGTGCACGATGAGCGTCGAGCTCGGCGACAAAGCCCCCGACTTTACACTGCCGACCGACGGCGCCGGCAGCGTTACCTTGTCCAAGCTCAACGGCAAGAAGGCGGTGCTCTATTTCTATCCCAAGGACGACACCTCGGGCTGCACCGCCGAGGCCTGTGGGTTCCGCGATTCCTTCCCGGATTACGGCGGGACGGGTGCCGTAGTTATCGGCATATCGAAGGATTCGGTCGCCTCCCACGACAGGTTCAAGAAGAAGCACGGGCTGCCGTTCGTCCTTGCTTCCGACGCCGGTTCAGATGTTTGCGAGAAGTACGGTGTATGGGTCGAAAAGAGCATGTACGGCCGCAAATACATGGGCATCGAACGCGCCACGTTTCTGATCGACGGGTCGGGGATCGTCCGCGGCGTCTGGCACAAGGTCAGGGTGCCGGGCCATGTCGGCGAAGTGCTGAAGGCGGTGCGCGCTCTCTGACCGCTGCGGCAGCCGATGGGACGCTGGCCGGCGAGGCGGTGGCGATCCTCGCCACCGCCGATCCCGGAGCCAAGGCGGCGGCGAGCCGGTCGCTCGCCAAAGCCTGGAACGAAGGGGCGATCGGGGTCGGCCAAGCAGTGCCGCCGCCCCGTCCCGCCCGGCCGGAACGCCCATTTCTGCGCTCGCCCAAGGAGATGCCGAAACGCCGGGCGTTCGGCTCGCCGGCGGGGCGGGTGGCACTCCTGCACGCCCTAGCCCATATCGAGCTCAACGCGATCGACCTCGGTTGGGATCTCGTTGCGCGGTTTTCCGGCGCGAGCCTGCCGAGCGGATTTTTTGACGACTGGGTCGCCGTCGCCGCCGAGGAGGCCAGCCATTTCGAGCTGCTGGCGGGCCGCCTGGCCGATTTCGGCGCCCGATACGGCGACCTTCCTGCCCATGACGGGCTGTGGGAAGCGGCGGCGGCGACGGCCGATGACCTGCTCGCGCGTCTCGCCGTCGTCCCGCTGGTGCTCGAAGCGCGCGGGCTCGACGTCACGCCGGAGATGGCGGCGCGGCTCGAGCGGGTCGGTGATGCCGGGAGTGCCGCGATCCTGCGGCGCATCTATCGCGACGAGATCGGTCACGTCGCGGTCGGGTTCCGTTGGTTCGACCGCCTCTGCCGCGCGTGCGGGCTGATTCCAGAGGCGGTCTTTCACGAGCGGGTCCGGCGCTGCTTCAAGGGTGATCTGAAGCCGCCCTTCAACCG
>DATEQL010000400.1:0-7877 GCA_035272665.1 Allostellaceae bacterium | reverse complement strand
GTGCGGCCGATCTTTACGATGTCCTTCCATTCCTCGGCCTTTGCCGCGATGGCGTCGCGCAGGCCGCTGACGGCCGGCAGTAACCGCCTCGTCACGTTCACCGCGGAGGCAATGTACATCGTCGACGGGAACGTGTCGTTCACGATTGCGACATGTTGACATGGTCGTTGGGGTGCACCGGCGTCTTGCTGCCCAGCGCAGTACCCGCGAGTTGGCAGCAGCGGTTGGATATTACCTCGTTGACGTTCATGTTGAACTGGGTGCCGCTGCCGGTCATCCACACATGCAGCGGAAACATGTCGTGATGCTGCCCGGCCAGGATCTCGTCGCAGGCCTGCACGATTAGTCGATGAGCGGAGTCGTCGAGCCGCCCACCGGCGTGGTTGGCGTTGGCCGCCGCCTTTTTCAGGGTTGCATAGGCGGTGATCATCTCCCGCGGGATCAGGTCCTGGCCGATACTGAAATGCTCCAGCGAGCGCTGCGTCTGCGCCCCCCACAGCTTGTCAGCGGGCACCTCCACCACGCCCATACTGTCGGTTTCTCTGCGAACTTCGGTCATAGCGCCGCTCCCAATAAAACAGGAACCCTTGCCGTCTCGTCATATGAGTGGCGGAATCTCGGGGGAAATAGGAATCTCCAGCACGGTTGGTTTCGATTTGGTCCAGGCCTCTACTGCAGCCCTCTTGATGGCGTCGAGATCGTCAAGGCGTGCGGCATCGCAGCCGTAGCCCCTTGCCAGAGAGACGATATCGATATCAGGGAGATCGAGGCCGGGAACGCCCGGGCTGTCTTCGAGCACCGCAAACGACTTGAGGATGCAGTATTCCTCGTTGCGCAGGACGACCAACAAAATCGGCAACCGGCATTGCGCCGCGGTCCAGAGCGATTGAACCGCGTATTGGAACGATCCGTCGCCGATTATCATGACCACCGGGCGGTTACGACCGGTCTCGCGCTCGCCGAGCGCGATGCCGACGGACGCTGGGAGGCCCCAACCAAGCCCCCCGCTGGCGCAGGCGAAGAAGGAGGCTGGCTCAGTAATCGGCCAACACTTGTGAAGATCGGCGAGATTTGAAGGGGATTCATCCACCAAGATGGCGTTCGTCGGCCGGATTTCGCTGAGAGCGGTGAAGACTTGCGCGGCGGTTAGAAGGCCATCGTCCTTCGCCTTTGCCTGATTCGGCGGGTGGGGCGCCATGCGATGCGTCACCCATTCCGGCGCTTTGTCGGTCTCCGGCTTGTGGTCGGCGAGCAATTTCGTAAGAGCGGCGAGAGACAAGACGGCATCCCCCAACAGACTGTCGCCAACAGGGGCGCGCGCGGTTTCGGCCGGATCCTCGGAAATGTGCAGAAGCCGCACGCCGTCCGGCAAATAGGGGCCAGGCACATAAGGGTAATAGCGGAAAACCGGAGCACCGACGACAAGCGCCACGTCGTGGCCTTCGAGTTTTTTGCTGAGCGGACCGATGGCAAACGGCAATCCGCCAGAATAGAGAGGATGGTTTTCGGGGAACGGAGCCCGCTCGGAAGCGGGTGCCGCCCAGACCGGCGCACCGAGCGCCTCTGCGAACGCAATGGCCTCGCCCCAGCCATTGCCCCGGTCGATGGCAGCGCCATAGATCAGGACGGGTGACGACGCCTCCGTCAAGGCTTTGGCGAATTCCGCTAAACGAGTATCGTCGGGGGCAAAGCGGTGGCTCACCGTCCGCACCACCGCCGGCCCGATGCAGGGTTTCTCCCAATCGTCGAGGGGAAGGGAGAGAAAGACGGGACCTGCAGGCGGTTGGAGAGCCGTGGCAATCGCGCGCATGAAGGCGGCGGGCACATCCTCGGCTCTCACCGGTTCATAGGCCCATTTCACCCAGGGGCGAGGAAGCATTGTTGCTTCGACATTCGTCAGCCAGGGTTCCATCAGTAGCATTTCACGCGTTTGCTGGCCGGCGGTCACGATGATGGGCGTCTTGTTAAGCGATGCCGTCATCAGATTGCCCATGGCATTGCCCAATCCGGGTCCGGTGTGGACGTTCACCAAGGCTGGCCGGCCCGTGGCCTGGGCAAAGCCATCGGCCATCCCGATCACCGACGCCTCTTGGAGAGCGAGCACATACCGGAAGTCCGACGGGAAATTCTTGAGAAAGGTCTCCTCGGTCGAGCCGACATTGCCGAAGACAGTCGTCAGGCCGAACTCTCGCAGAAGCTGGTAAGTGACGTCTCGCACGCTCTGCATGTCTGCTGTCCTCTGAGTCAGTGGGCCGGGTTGCCGGCTGCCCGCGCGATCGGCAGCACGGAGAGTGAGCGCACGCCCTGGGCGCCGTGGATTAACACGCCTTCGATGTCCGCGGTCGCCGAGGGGCCGGTGTGAAACGAGGCATAGTGCCGGTCGCGGAATTCGGGCCGGCGGTAGGCATGGTGCAGATTTACGACGATATCGGCGGGATCGAGCAATACGATCAAGTGCTGCGCGAGATAGCCGACCGCGTTGACATGTAGATCGGCGTCGCTCAGTAACACCGAGCCGGTTTCGGCGACGCCGAAGGCAGCGCGGACGACCGCAAAATCGACATCCGCCAGGTCCTGCGGCGTGCTCACACTGGCGATGTCGCGGTTCCCCGCTATCTCCGGCACGGTCGAGCACACGACTTTGGCGTCGGCGATCTTAGCCCGGACCGGCGCCAGAGGATCGCCCGATGCCGGCAGATCGAGAAACACCCCTCCCATGCCTTGCAGACTGTCTTTGAACGCAGCGAGAAGCGAAGCCGGCGGGCTGTCGTCGAACAGCGGAACAGCGGGGAGCGGCCGATCCACTCGCGGCAGGTTTTTCCGGATCGACGCCAGGATGTCGTCGCGGCTGCTCATGGTTTCCCTCCGCGATTGGCCTGATACCAGCTATGGAAGGTCTGTTTGGGTGGATGCGGCACTTCGCGATGTCGGCCCCAGGCATTGAGGCCGTTGTAGATGACGAAGCGCGGCAGATGGGCCAGCGCCACATCGGCGATGGCGATCGCAGCGCGATAGGCGGCGGGGCGCGACAGCAATTCGCCTGCCGCCTTCATCGCGGCTCGCTTGGCCAGCGGCGTCTCGTGCCGCTCGACGAGCACCCGCCGCCACGCATAGATCTGCTCGTGGATATTGATCTTGACCGGGCAGACATTGCTGCAGCTGCCATTGAGCGTCGAGGCGAAGGGCAGGTTGCTGTATTTGCGCTGGTTGAAGGTCGGGTCGATGATCAAGCCGATGGGGCCGGAGTAGGTGGCGCCATAGCTCAGGCCGCCACTGCGACGGTAGACCGGACAGGTGTTCATGCAGGCACCGCAGCGGATGCATTTGAGCGACGTCCAGAACTCCTCCAGTCCCAGTCGCTCGGAGCGGCCGTTGTCGACCAGTATGACATGCATTTCGCCGCCGGCCCGAGGCCCGCGGAAATGGGAGGTGTATTGCGTGACCGGCGAGCCCAGCGCACTGCGCGACAGCAGGCGCACGAACACAGCCAAGTGTTCCAAGCGCGGGATTATCTTTTCGATGCCGATCGAGGCGATGTGCAAATTCGGCACATTGGCCGACAAATCGGCATTCCCCTCATTGGTGCAGACGACAAAGGTGCCGGTCTCGGCGACTGCGAAATTGCAGCCGGTCATGCCGGCATCGGCCTTGAGGATCAGCGGGCGCGTCGCCTCGCGCTGCGCTTCCGCCAGGTAATGGACATCGCTGTTGGCAGGGTCGGTGCCGATCGTCCTGGCGAACACCTCCGCTACGTCGGTCCTCAGTTTGTGCACTGCCGGTACGACGACGTGGCTCGGGTCTTCATTGTCGAGTTGTTGGATGCGCTCGCCGAGATCGGTCTCGATGACCTCGATCCCGACCGAAGCCATGTACGGCCGAAAGCCGCACTCCTCGGTCAGCATCGACTTGCTTTTGATCAGAGACTTGGCGCCGTGGTCGCTGAGGATGCCGTGGACAATTTGATTGTGCTCGGCGGCGTCCTTCGCCCAATGCACGTGGACGCCATTCGACCGCGCATTGGCTTCGAACTGTTCCAGATATTGGTCGAGATGGGTGAGCGTGTGCTCCTTGATCGCCGAGGCGAGCGAGCGCAGCTCTTCCCATTCGGGAATGCCGTGCATCTCGCGGTCGCGCTTCTGCCGCAGATCCCACAGCCGCTCGTCGTGCATCTTTTCGTGCTCGGGTGCTGCAATAAAGCGCGCGGCCGCTTCCGCCTGGTCGATCGGCCGATTGCCGTGAACCTTGGCACCGCGCGGTTGCTGCTCGGGCCGCGAGCGCAGCGGCTTTGAGGCGCCCTCGGCGTGATCGAGGCGATGGCCGTCACGGGTGATGCCTGGCATATCGGGATCCAGCAACTCCGGATGCAGCAGGGTAGGAGGGGTGTTCATGCGGTCGCTCCGCGTCGCAAGGATTCAGTTGGCGTCGCCGGATGCGGCTCGCGCGGCATCTATGCGGCTTCCCTGTCGAAACTAAGGCTGCCGGGGCCGAAGGCGATGACGTACAGGAACCCGCCGGTCATCACCAGGTTCTTATAGAAATGGATCATGTTGTCCTGATCTCCGGCCGGCAGATGCACACCAAAAGCGGTGACCAGGCAGACAAGGGCAAGCAAAGCAGCGGCCCATCGGCTGTAGAAGCCCGCGAGCAGCGCCAGGCCGCCAAGCAGATGGACCGGTATCGAGACCCAGACCGCGATATTGGGTGCGGGTACGTGAACGCTGACGAAATACTGCGCAGTACCGCCCGGATTGCGCAGCTGGATGACGCCGTCCCAGACGAACAGGCTCGACATTAAGAGTCGCGCGAGGGCATCAGGAAGGCTTTGCCGCTCATTCGGCGGCTCCGTTCAGGATCTGGGCGATGTGGATGAACTTGATCGGCACGCCGATGCGCTCGGCGCAGCCCTGCTGATGCATCAGGCACGACGTATCCGCCGAGACAATGTACTCCGCGCCGGCCTGGGCGTGATCGCTGACCTTGTCGTAGCCCATCTTGGTTGAGACAACCTCCTCGAAGACCGAGAAGGTGCCGCCAAAGCCGCAGCATTCGTCCGGCCGCGCCGGCGTGACGAACTCGATCCCCTCGACCTTCGAGAGCAGATCCATTGGTTTGGAGAAAAACGGCTCGTGCAGTTCGGACGGGGCCGCGTGCTTGAGCTGGCGGAGGGTGCCGCAGCTGTTGTGCAATCCGACGCGATGCGGAAACCGGGCCCACGGAAACGCATCGACCTTGAGGATGTCGTGCAGGAATTCGACGATCTCATAGGTGCGTGCGCGAACCTCCTTTACGTCGGCGGTCTGTTCGATCGCGTCGAAATTGTCGCGCACGTGGTGGACGCAGCTGCCGGACGGCGCCACGACATAATCGAAACCGGTGAAATTGCGCACGAACAGCGCCTCGGTATCGGCGCATTCGGCGTTGAACCCGCTATTGGTCATCGGCTGCCCGCAGCAGGTCTGATCGCGCGGGTAGACGACCTCATGGCCGAGGCGCTCCAGCAGCTCGAGCGTTGCAATGCCGACTTCCGGGAAGAAGGCATCGATGTAACAAGGGATGAAAAGCCCGATGCGCATGTGCCGCTCCTTCAATGTTGCCCCGGTGTCGATCTGAGCCTGCCGCGAGGGACGGTTAGCAATCAACAGCCCGCTCGCGCGAACGATCTCGATCATGATCGCCCTCGGTTCTTTGAGCCGCGGGTGCGCAACTCGTCGACCAGGACCCGCATGTTCTCCGAATAATCGATCGGTACGGTGACGAGATGGACCCCGCCGCCGCCAAAGGCGGCCTCAAGCGTCGGCGCCAAACCGTCGGCGCTCTCCACCCGGCTGCCCCTGACGCCAAAGGCCTTGGCGTAGGCGACGAAGTCGGGGTTGCCGAAGGTCAGGCCGAAATCGGGAAAGCCGTCCGCCGCTTGCTTCCAGCGGATCATCCCGTAGGCATTGTCCTCTAGGATCAGTACGACGAGATTGACCCCGAGACGCGTCGCCGTCTCAACCTCCTGTGAATTCATCATGAATCCACCGTCCCCGCATACCGCCAGCACCTGTCGCGTCGGATAGAGCATCGCGGCCATCATGGCAGAGGGCAGCCCGGCCCCCATCGTCGCGAGCGCGTTGTCGAGCAGAAGCGTGTTCGCAACTCGGGTGCGGTAGTTGCGGGCGAACCAGATCTTGTACATGCCGTTGTCCAGGCAGACGATGCCGTCTTCCGGCATCACCTGCCGCACATCGTGCACGATGCGCTGCGGCGTCAGCGGATAGCGGCTTTCCTCCGCCCGTTCGCGTATCCGCGCTAGGATCTGCTCGCGCAGCGGCAACAGCGCCCCTGCCCTCGGCAGTCTGCCTTCGAGGCGGTCGGCCAGCAGCGCGACACTTGGACCGACATCACCGATCAGCTCGGCATGCGGGAAGTACACTTCCTCAACCGTGGCAGGCAGATAGCCCACATGCAGAACTCTCGGTCCGCCAGGGCCCATCAAGAAGGGCGGCTTCTCGACCGTATCGTGGCCGACCGAGATGATCAGATCGGCGCGGTCGATCGCATCATGGACGTAGTCGCGCTCGGACAGCGCGGCGGTGCCCATATATAGGCCGGATCCGCCGGCGACCGCGCCCTTGCCCATCTGGGTATTGAAGAACGGGATTTGCAGACGCTTCACGAAGTCCGACAAAGCGTCTGCGAGGCGCGGACGGCTCGCGGCCGCGCCAAGCATTACCAGGGGGCGCTCGGCCTTGAGAATGAGCTCGGCAGCTCGATCCAATGCCGCTCGACCGGCAACCGGCAGCGCGATGGGATGGGGCGGCACTGGCGGAAGCTCGGGTGTTTTCTCTGCCGCGATGTCTTCTGGGAGCTCGAGGTGAACCGGGCCTGGTCTCTCTTGCTGCGCGACCCGGAAGGCTTCCCGCACGATCGAGGGGATCGTCATCGGACTGATAATTTGAAGCGCCATCTTGGTCAGCGGCGTCATCGTCGAGACGACGTCCACGACCTGGAAGCGCGCCTGTTTGCGGCTCAGAATGCCTTTCTGCCCCGTGATTATGACCATCGGCATCGCACCGAGCTGGGCATAAGCGGCGCCCGTCGTCAGATTGAGCGCGCCCGGACCAAGCGTCGAAAGGCAGACTCCCGCCTCGCCGGTCAGCCGTCCATGCGTGGCCGCCATGAAAGCCGCCGCCTGTTCATGGCGGGTCAGCACTAGCTTGATGGTCGAGCGCCGCATCGCTTCGACGATGTCGAGATTTTCTTCCCCCGGGACCCCGAAGATTTGCTTGACACCCTCGTTCTCCAGCGCGGCAACGAGCAGGTCGGCGCCATTCATCCGATCGTCTCCTCAGCCATCGAGTCCAGAGGACCCTCACCCACGCTCGGCCATCATTCGCTTGGTATTGGAAATCGCCCGCGCCGGGTTGAGCCCTTTTGGGCAGGTCTTGGTGCAGTTCATGATGGTATGGCAGCGATAGAGCCGGAACGGGTCCTCGAGCCGGTCAAGGCGTTCGCCGGTGCGCTGATCGCGCCTGTCGGCGAGCCAGCGATAGGATTGCAGCAGGATCGACGGGCCGAGATAGCGGTCCTGGTTCCACCAGTAGCTCGGGCACGAGGTCGAGCAGCAGAAGCAAAGGATGCACTCCCACAATCCGTCGAGTTCGACGCGCTCTTCGGGCGACTGGCGTTTTCATGATGCTGGTCGCTCCCTCCGTGCCAATAATGCCTTGCGCACGGTCTAACCTTGCCTCTGATGACGGTGTAGCAGATCGCGGTGTAGCAGCATCAGCGGGGACGACCGCGGGCCAGCACCACTAAGCGGGGCAGAGAGGGGTCTATGCTGGGATCGCTCTGCGCGGTAACCGTCAGGCGCGGCGGCGGCCTTGTCGCGATCC
>DATEQL010000399.1:0-4146 GCA_035272665.1 Allostellaceae bacterium | reverse complement strand
GTCGAGCGCTGCGAGGATTGCGGCCACAGCCGGATCGCCTACAACTCCTGCCGCAATCGCCATTGTCCCAAGTGCCAGGGCGCGGCGGCGAAGGACTGGCTCGCCGCCCGCGAGGCCGACCTGCTCCCGGTCGGCTATTTCCATTTGGTCTTCACCCTGCCAGCCGAGATCGCCCCGATTGCTTACCAGAACAAGTCGGTAGTCTACGATCTGTTGTTCCGCACGTCGTCCGAGACATTGCTCACAATCGCCGCCGATCCAAAGCATCTCGGCGCCCGCATCGGCATCACCGCCGTGCTCCACACTTGGGGCTCGGCGATGACCCATCATCCGCATGTCCATATGATCGTGCCGGGCGGCGGAATATCGCTCGATGGTACGCACTGGATGCGCTGCAAACCCGGCTTCCTCTTACCGGTGCGCGTGCTGTCCCGCCTGTTCCGGCGGCTCTTCCTGACGCGGCTCGCCGACGCGCACGCGGCGGGCCGGCTGGTGTTCTTCGGCGAGCTCGACCGCCTGCGCAACCGGACGGCCTTTGCCACCTATCTCGCGCCGCTGAGGAAGAAGAAGTGGTTCGTCTACGCCAAGCCCCCTTTCGCGGGGCCCGAGGCGGTGCTCGCCTATCTCGCTCGCTACACCCACCGCGTCGCCATCTCGAACAGCCGACTGATCGGCCTCGATGACCGTGGCGTCACCTTCCGCTTCAAGGACTACCGCCGCAAGGGACGGGCGCGGTACCGCACGATGACGCTGGCGCCCGACGAGTTCATCAGGCGCTTCCTCCTCCACGTCCTGCCCAAGGGGTTCCATCGCATCCGCCACTACGGATTGCTCGCCAGTGCCGCCTGCAAAGCCAATATCGCTCGCGCCAAAGAGCTGATCGCTGGGCCCCTGCCGTCGATCGATCCGTCAACCGAGCATGACGACGCCGCCATGGCCGCCGTCGCCGCCATGGACCATCGCCCGCCGTGCCCTTGCTGCGGCGGCCGCATGATCATTGTCGAAAGCTTCGGGCGCGGCGGCGAACCTCGCGCTCCGCCGTCACCCCAAGCCAGCAGCGGCACTGCGATGTCATGACGCCCGTCACCGCCTCCCCCCACATACCGCCCGCCGGAGAACCACGCTTCCGGCGCTGCATCGCTGTCGCCCCACCCTCTCCAAAGGCACACGCCGCATCCTCGATCAGGCCAAAATCGCCCCCTCGACCACTGCCCCAGCGACAAAATCGCTACTGCAATCCTCGTTCTGCCGCCGACCACGGCAGTCAGCGCATCTCCCACCCAAGCCGCCGCACCGCCAAATCCCCATAGTGGTCAACCGCCGACCCGGCGGCCCGCGGGTTCCTTCCTGGCAGGCTTTCGGACGCCGGCCCTCAGAGCGCGCGCGGATAGCTACGACGGGCCGGCATCCGAAACCCTTCACCTTCTCGGAAGTTCGGCCAGATTATGCCGAACCCGCCGCGTGGCCGATGAGGCGCTGCCTGCCGTCGATCTGGCCATGCCGCACAATCCGGCGCTCGGCATTATGGCCTTTATGCCGATATCGGCATAAGTTCCATTGTCGATCGCATAGACTAACAGGTTCGTATCCAGCGTAAAGCGGTCGTGATCGGCGCCCATGCAGCGCCTCGCGATCGAGCGGACCGGCTCCGATTGGCCAGCCCCTAGCCATGCGGGACCGGGTACGGGCGAGAGCCGCCGCCTGGGCCGCGGTTAAGGTGCGCCCGCCGCCAACGGGCACGAGCCGTGCAACCGGCCGGCCATTGCGGGTGATGACGTACTCCGCACCAGCTTCGACCTCACGAATGCAGCGGGCGAAGCGCTGGTTGGCCTCGCGCGGCTTATCGTATTGCTCACCTTTGACCTCCGGGTTCTCCGCGAGAACGTCGTTAACCCTCGCGCAGCTCTCGTTAATCTTACGGGGTCGCCCGCATCCACGGCGGCGACCATTCGAGGATCCGGGCAAAGACCGGGCAGTCCGGCTCGTGCGCACCCGGCAGATAGCCGATGCTCATCAGGAATTCGCCGACGATCTTCCCGCCGGTGAAGCGAAAGGTCCGGCGAAAGAGCTGCGTCCACGCCTCCGGCGAGCGGGGGTGATGCGCCGCGAGCCAGAGCGCGAACGACTCGTGCGATTGCCGCAGCGCCTGGATCCGCCGGGCATTCTCGGTGGCCGCTTCGACCTTGAGCCGATTGCGGATGATCCCCGGATCGGCGAGGAGACGGTCGATCTCGGCCGGGCCGAAGGCGGCCACGCGGTCGACCGCGAAATCCGCGTAGGCGGTGCGAAACGCCGCGCGCTTCTTGAGGATCGTCGCCCAGGAGAGCCCGGCCTGGTTGATTTCGAGCATCAGCCGCTCGAACAGCACGTTCTCCTCCTCGACCGGAAAGCCGTACTCGGTGCCGTGGTAGGGGCCGTGGACCGGATCACCGGGGGCAAACCGGCAATAGGCCGCACTCACCTCAGGGCTCGCGGAAGCTGAGCCACGGCGACCTCACCATGGCATAGATGATGAGCCAGATGACCGCCGACACCGCCGTGGTGATTGCCGCCTTCAGCAGCAGTCTCGGCCGCGCCGGCGCGCCCGCCGCATGACCGGGGTCGCCGGGTTCGGCCGGGGTCACCCACAATGGCAGCACGGCGAACAGGGTGACCCACCAGACGAGGAAATAGACAACCACACCCGTGACCCAACCCATGACCGAGAGCCCCACATCGCCGGCGGTTCATGCCTCTTCGAGCTCGATCAGGGTGCCGCAGAAATCCTTCGGGTGCAGGAACAGCACCGGCTTGTCATGGGCGCCGAGCCGCGGCTCGCCGTCACCAAGCACCCGGGCGCCCGCCGCGGATAGCCGATCGCGCGCGGCGATGATGTCGTCTACCTCGTAGCAGACGTGGTGCAGGCCGCCCTCGGGATGGCGTTCGAGAAAACTGCGCGCCGGCGAGTTGGCACCAAGCGGCTCGAGCAGCTCAATCCGGGTATTCGGCAGCTCGACAAAGACCACCGTGACACCGTGCACCGTCAGCGCGCGCGGCTCGGAAACGCTGGCGCCGAGCACCTGCCGATAAAGGCCGCTCGCGGCCGTGAGATCCGGCACGACGATCGCCACGTGGTTGAGCCTTCCGATCATGGCCGCCCACCGCAGATCAAGGGTTAGCTACGTCCGGAGGTGGGGGTCGCAGGCGCGCCGCGCAAGGCGTTCTGACCCCGGCGTGCCGGGTCATCGCGCTGCCTTATTCGACCACTTCGTCGGCGGTCGCGAGCAGTGAGGGTGGAATGGTCAGGCCGAGTGCCTTGGCAGCCTTAAGATTGATAAGAAATTGGAATTTGGCCGGTTGATAAATCGGAATGTCGCCCGGTTTGGTCCCGTTGAGGATCTCGTGCACGTCATCGGCGATGTGACGCGCGAGTTCGGAGAGGTCGACGGCATAGGCCATCAGCCCACCCTCGTCCACGTACTCACGCCAGGGATACATCGCCGGCAAGCGGCTCTTCTCGACCAGCTCAATAATCAACTGACGGTAGGGCAACAGGTCACCCATGGAGGTCACGATGACCGCGTCCGGCCGCAGCTGCGCGATCTTGCCGAACACATGCTGAAACTCGGCCGCAATCAACACCTGGAGCGGCATATCGATCACCGAAATTTGCAATCGTTGGCCTGCTTCGCGAAGCAGTTGTTCGGGACGTCCCGACGAGGTGCGCATGGTCAGGAACGCGGCCTTGGATGCCGAAGGGACGGCTTCCTTGAGGATCTGGAGCCGCTTCCCCCAGATCTCGTCCCCCTCTTCAACGGTGACGCCGGTGATGTTGCCGCCCGGCCGCGCCAGGCTCGTCGCGAAGCCAGCCTCGATCGGGTCGCCACCCATCCAAACCATCGGCATTGTGCCGTTAGCGGCGCGCGCCGCCCGCGCGATGGCATTGCTAAGCGCAACAGTCACGTCCGGGTTCCGTTTGACGACCTCGCGAGCGAGATCGTCAAAGCCCTCGGGCCGCCCCTCGCCGGAATAGCGCTCGACGGTGAGGTTTTGTCCCTCGACGTCGCCCAGCCGGCGCAGCTCCTCGAAAAACGCCCGCCAGAAGGCAGGTCCCGTCTCACTGATGTCAGCGACGGGACCCGCGGGGACGACGATCGCAATCCGGTG
>DATEQL010000398.1:0-5275 GCA_035272665.1 Allostellaceae bacterium | reverse complement strand
CATGCCTTAACCACCTCGGCGCCGCGCGAAGGCAGCATGGCCCACGCGCTCGCTTGCGCCCGCGAGGCCGGGATCGCGCCGGCGCGGCTGCGCGATTTCTTCGCCACCGCGATGGTCGTGCCGGTGCTGACCGCCCATCCGACCGAAGTGCGGCGCAAGAGCACGATCGATCGCGAGATGGACGTCGCCGACCTGCTCGACGCGCGCGACCGCCAGTCATTGACCACGGCGGAGCTGGCGGCAAACGAGGCGGCGTTGCGCCGCGCCGTCCTGACCCTGTGGCAGACCAGCCCGTTGCGCCGCACCCGCCTGCGGGTCATCGACGAGGTGACCAACGGCCTCTCCTACTACGACTATACGTTCCTGAAGGAATTGCCCCGTTTTTATTCGGCGCTCGAAGTGGAATTAGCCGGCGAGGGCATGGCGCCGGCCGACGGCCTCCCCTCGTTCCTGCGGATGGGAAGCTGGATCGGCGGCGATCGCGACGGCAATCCGTTCGTCAACGAGAGCGTGTTGCGCGCCGCATTGCACGCGCAAAGCACCCGCATCTTCAAATACTATCTCGACGAATTGCACCGGCTCGGCGGCGAGCTGTCGCTCGACCGCCGGCTGGTCGGCGTATCGGCGGCATTGGAGGAGCTGGCCGCGCGCTCGCCCGACCGCTCCGCCTACCGGCAGGACGAACCCTACCGGCGGGCGATCACCGGAATCCACGCCCGGCTCGCGGCGACGGCGCGCGGGCTCGACCATCTCGACGCCGGGCAACAGACGGTCGGGGACGCCGAACCCTATGCCGACTGCGCCGAATTGCTCGGCGATCTCGGCATCCTGCACGAGTCGCTGGTCGCCAACGGTTCGGCGGCGTTGGCGCAGGGCCGGCTGAAGGAGCTGCGGCGAGCCGTCGATGTCTTCGGCTTTCATCTGGCCGCGCTCGATCTGCGCCAGAACTCGGACGTCCACGAGCGCTGCATCGGCGAGATGCTGGAGCTGGTGCAACCCGGCCTCGATTACATCAAACGCGATGAGGCGGAGCGCATTCGGCTGCTTCTCGCCGAACTCGACACGGCGCGCCCGCTGGCTTCCGCCTTTCTCCCGTACTTCGACGAGACCGCGAGCGAGTTGGGGATCCTGCGCGCGACCGCCGAGGCGCATCGCCGCTACGGGCCGGCATCGGTGCCCCACTACGTGATCTCCAAGGCGACCAGCGTCTCCGACATTCTCGAAACCGCCGTGCTGGTCAAGGAGGCCGGGCTGTTGCGGCCGCGCGACGGGGTCATCGATCTCGATATCGTGCCGCTGTTCGAAACCATCGAAGACCTGCGCAATTGCGGCCCGGTGATGGACGAATTGCTGGGCCTGCCCGAATACCTGCGCCTGCTGGAGAGTCGCGGCCGCGTGCAGGAGGTCATGCTCGGCTATTCCGACAGCAACAAGGATGGCGGTTTCCTGACCTCGGGCTGGGAGCTGTACAAGGCGGAGATCGTGCTGGTTGAGGTCTTCCGCCGCCACCAGATCGGCTTGCGCCTGTTCCATGGCCGCGGCGGTTCGGTCGGCCGCGGCGGCGGGCCAAGCTATCAGGCGATCCTTGCCCAGCCTGCCGGCGCCGTTCAGGGTTCGATCCGCATCACCGAGCAGGGCGAGATCATCGCCAGCAAGTATTCGAACCCCGAACTCGGCCGACGCAATCTAGAGATCCTCGCCGCGGCCACGCTCGAAGCCACCTTATTGCATCCCGAGGCGCCGCCGCCGCCCGAGTATCTGGCGGCGATGGAATTTCTTTCCGCCGCGGCCTTTAGCGCCTATCGCGACCTCGTCTACGAGACCGACGGGTTCAACCGCTTCTTCCATGAATCGACGGTGATCGGCGAAATCGCCAACCTCAACATCGGCAGCCGCCCGTCGTCGCGGAAGGCCTCGTCGCAGATCGAGGATTTGCGGGCGATCCCCTGGGTGTTCAGCTGGGCGCAATGCCGGCTGATGCTGCCGGGCTGGTATGGCTTCGGCAGCGCAGTCAGCGCCTGGCTCGACGTGCACCCGAAGGACGGTATGGCGACCCTGCAGGCGATGTATCGCGAATGGCCGTTCTTCGAAATGCTGCTGTCGAACATGGACATGGTATTGGCGAAGAGCGACATCGCGATCGCCTCGCGCTATGCCGAGCTGGTCGCGGATGCCGCGCTGCGCGAGCGGATCTTCTCTCGTCTGCGTGGCGAATGGCAGGGCGTGATCGATGCGCTGTTCGCGATCATGGGCCAGAACAGCCTGCTCGAAAGCAACCCGCTATTGGCGCGCTCGATCCGCAACCGCTTCCCGTATCTTGATCCGCTCAATCACATGCAGATCGAACTGTTGAGGCGTTACCGCGCCGGCGACGCGGACGAGAATGTGGTTACCGGGATTCATCTGACGATCAACGGCATCGCCGCCGGGCTGCGCAACAGCGGGTAGGCGGCTCCGGCGAAAGACGTGTGAAAGAATTGGTTGCGCGCTCAGCCACCTCGCCCCGCTTGCGGGGAGAGATCGGAATCCGCGCGTCCGCGCGGATTCCGGGTGAGACCCCCCGCACGCCGGCGTGCGCCACCAGGCATGAAAACGGCCTATCGCTTTCGCGTCATTCCGGGGCGCGGGCTTCGCACGCGAGCCCGGAAGCCATGAACACGGGCCTGCGGAAGTGAGCACGAGCCGGTGTTCATGGGTTTCGGGCCCGGCCCTGACGGGCCGTCCCGGAATGACGGTCTTACCGTCGAAACGATTGGGTTTTTCGCCTCCTTTTTCATGGCAGGGGCAACGGTTCGTCCCGATCGCGGAGCCTTGCGCGACCTCCAAAAGGCCCCTCAACCCGACCCTCTCCCCACAAACGGGGCGAGGGAGAACTCTGCGGCTCTGATTCAGTCAACGCGTAATTTCCCCTCACCTCTTTCGCGGGGGTGGCCGCAACGTGCTATCCTGCCTGCATGAACATCGCCTTGCGCAAACCTCGCATGACGCTCGAGGCGTTCTTTGCCTGGGCCCAGACCCAAGACATCCGTTACGAATTCGACGGCTTCGAACCGGTCGCTATGACCGGCGGAACCGCAAACCACAGCCAGATCACGCAGAATATCTTGGCCGCACTGCGCTCTCGCTTGCGCGGCAGCGATTTCCGACCCCTCGGACCAAACGCCGGCGTCGCGACTGGAGGCGGCGCCGTCCGCTATCCGGATGCGCTCGTCACCTGCGCCAAAGTCCGCGGCGACGCGCAAATCATACCGGGCGTGGCACAACAGCGTCGGGCTGACCGTCTTCACACGGCGGGGCGAAGGCCAGGACTGGATCGCCAGCGCTCTCACCGTAGAGGACATCCTCCAACTGCCCGAGATCGGGCTCGAGATCCCCGTCGCCGAACTCTACGAAAACGTCGATCTTCCCGAGACCGAGACTGCGGCCCCTACTCCGATGCCCGATCAACCAGGGCTCCGCTAACGCGCTGAACTCGCGGTCGCCCCTATATCCATTTCTTCCTCCCGCGGGCGTGCCGACCCTCCTGGCGGTGCTCGTTGCCGGCGGGTCGACATCGCGGTGTGCTATTTTGTTGCCCGGCCGGTGCAAGGCGTCGGCATCCTGCTGCTCGGGCTGGGGCCCGCGGCGGTGGCGGCGTTGCTGGCGGTGATATTTGCACCGAGTGATGCCGCACCCGTCGGTGTCACCGGGCCGCTGATCGGCGCCGACCTTTGCATCTCAAGCAGATCGAAGAGAGCGCTGTCGGCATGGCCAGCATCGACGGGACCGGCACCTTCGACGGCATCGTCCTCTCGGGCATCGTCGCCGCCTATTTGGCATGATGTTCGCCGGACCGGCGGTGCAGAACCCCGGTCGTTGCTCCCAGCCCGCTTTGCGCCGGCCCGTTTGGCGGGCGCGATCGTCGCTTCGATCCGGGCGAGGTCGGCAGGGAGGGCGGGGGTGACAAGGATCGCGAGCCGCGCAGCGGTTGTGATCCGGCTCTTATCTTCTCTTCTCGCAACCCGCGGGCAGCGACGCGAAGCAGTGACCGCAAGGCCGACTTCGCCATCAGCCGGATGATAATTCCGCCCAAGAAAACTCGCAAGAATAGTCAAGAAGTCTATAATATTGGCAACCTGTTGTCAGGTTATCTAGATTCGATTACAAATCCCTCGAATGTCGGTCGTCAATTGCGCGTCCCGGCGAACGTCCAACAAACGTCTAAAGAGTAGGCTCACAATTTTGCCACACGAGACTCCCTGCCAAGTTAGTTAGCATGACGGTTCTCTTTCCTTGGGGGGCCCATGGCGAAATCATATCGTTTCTCATCCCTGCATATCGCCGGCGGGATGGTTGCCCTGGTCGCATTCATCGGTTTTGCCAGTACAGCGTCATCGCAGGGCTCTCCCGGTGGGGGTCCTTCAGGTCAGCCGATGATGCCGCACGACCCCGGGGTGCGCGGCGGACCCGCCGGCGCCGGTGGCCCACTTGCCGGTCTCCACAGCAGCGAGCTAGCGCTTTTTTACGCGGCCCTCGGCCGGTTCCAGGAGATTGACTCGGTCTCGGGCACCATCAACGATGCGCCGCCTGGCACTCAAAGCGGCAGTGGTTTGGGCCCGCGTTTCAACATGAACAGCTGTTCCGGCTGCCATTCGCAGCCCGCGGTGGGCGGTACAAGCCCCTCCAAAAACCCGCAGGTGGCGGTGGCGACACTGCACGGGGCCCAGAATGCGGTGCCTTCGTTTATCGCCTCAAATGGTCCGGTGCGCGAGGCGCGGTTTGTCTATAAGCCCGATGGAACGACGCCGGACGGGGGTGTTCATGACCTGTTCGTAATCACCGGGCGTGCAGACGCGCCCGTTGGCTGCAACATCTCGCAGCCGGACTTCGCCGGCGCACTCGCCCAGAGCAACGTCATTTTCCGAATCCCGACACCGCTCTTTGGCCTCGGGTTGGTCGAAAATGTGCCGGACAGCAACCTCGTGGCCGACGCAGCAGCACTCTCCGACCTGCGCCAGGCCAATGGCATCCTCGGCAACTTCAATTACAGCGCCAATGACGGTACGATTACCCGCTTCGGGTGGAAGGCACAGAACAAGTCGTTGCTGATGTTCGCGGGCGAGGCCTACAATGTCGAAATCGGCGTAACCAACGAGCTGTTCCCCAACGAGCGGGATGACACTCCGGGCTGTCTGTCGAATCCGCTGCCCGAGGATGCGACCAATCTCGCCGACAACGGAATCAGCAAAAGCCCAGCCTCCGACTATTCCTCCGACATCGTCAACTTTGCGGCGTT
>DATEQL010000397.1:0-3546 GCA_035272665.1 Allostellaceae bacterium | reverse complement strand
TCCCGCGGCGCGCAAGGGAAAGGCCGGCGCCGTCGCACAATGTGAGCTACGGGTTCGAGACCCGGGCGATCCACGCCGGCGCTGCACCCGACCCGGTGACGGGGGCCAGGTCGACGCCGATCTACCAGACCACCTCATACGTGTTCGACGATGTCGACCACGCCGCCTCGTTGTTCAACCTGCACAATTTCGGCTACATCTATTCGCGGCTGAACAATCCCACCGTCGCGGTCCTCGAAGAGCGGGTGGCGAGCCTCGAAGGGGGCCGCGCGGCGCTCGCCGCCGCCTCGGGGCACGCCGCGCAGTTTCTGATCTTCTTTACCTTGATGGACCCAGGTGACGAGTTCATCGCCTCGCGCAACCTTTACGGTGGCTCACTGACCCAGTTCGGGCTGTCGTTCAAAAAGCTCGGCTGGAAATGCCATTTTGTCGACCCGACCGAGCCGGAGAATTTCCGCAAGGCGCTGACCCCGCGGGTCAAGGCGATCTTTGTCGAGAACCTCGCCAATCCGGGCGGCATCGTTCTCGATCTCCAACGGGTGGCGGCAATCGCCCACGAGGCGGGCATCCCGCTGATCGTCGACAATACTTTGGCGACCCCCTATCTCTGCGAGCCCTTTCTTTGGGGCGCAGACATCGTCTGCCACTCGACGACCAAGTTTTTGAGCGGCCACGGCCACGCTCTCGGCGGTGTCGTCGTCGAGTCGGGGCGGTTCGACTGGTCGCAAGGCAACCGCTTTGCGTCATTGACCGAGCCCGAACCCGCCTATCACGGGCTCAAATTCTATGAAAATTTCGGCGACTTCGCCTTCACCACCAAGGCGCGTGCCGTGGCGTTGCGGGATTTCGGCCCGACCCTGTCGCCGATGAACGCCTTTTTGACCCTGACCGGCATCGAGACCCTGCATCTGCGCATGGACCGCCATGTTGCGAATGCTTGCCAGGTCGCTGAATTCCTCCTGGGGCACCCCCGTGTGGCCTGGGTATCTTATGCCGGGTTGAAAGAGAGCCCGTTTCATGAGCTCGCCCGGAAGTACCTGCCAAAAGGCGCCGGTGCAGTGTTCACCTTCGGCGTCAAGGGCGGTTACGAGGCCGGGATCAAGCTCGTGGAAAATGTCCGGCTGTTCTCCCACCTCGCCAATATCGGCGACACGCGCAGCCTGATCCTGCACCCGGCCTCGACGACGCACCGGCAATTGAGCGACGAGCAGCGCCTGGCGGCCGGTGCCGGCCCCGACGTGATCCGCCTGTCGATCGGCCTCGAATCCGCCGACGATTTGATCCGCGATCTCGACGAGGCGCTCGCTACGGCCGACCGGTAACGTGTCGGGGTAGCGACAGGCGGTCGAGCGCCATCCGAGCCATCGGATCGCTCTGATGCAGCTGCCGGACACGGCGCTCCAGCCGCGCCCTCAGTGTCGACGCCTCTGGAAACTCGTGATCCGTCCAAACGCGTTTTGCCGGGTCGAAATAACCGACCGTATCGAGAAACGCGATCGTGAAGTAATAGCTCTCGGCCAGTGATTCGCTCTTCGCCCTTGCCACGACCGTTCCGTCCGGGGCGATTGCGGTCGCGAGACACCAGCCGAGGAGTCGTTCGAGCTCGTCGCGGGCGCGCTGGCGCTGATCTTCGCGCATCGCGGGCCAGCCCAGCTGAAACAGCGTCGCGACATCGTAGTTGTTGTGGCTCGTCATCCCCTCCGCGTCGAGCCAGCCATTGGGATAACGGTCGTCCCGGATCTCGATCAGGGTGTCGATCAGTTCCGGCCAATACCCGATCCTGCCCTCGAGGTAGCGGGCCATGTGAAAGGTGAGGCTGAGGTCGGTCGTCCGAAACCGCCGCCCGACGATCTCGTAGATCGCGCCAAAAAAGCCGGTGGCTGGGTCCTGCCAATTGGCGACAAAGCGGCGGATGACGGTTTCGAGTCGCGGGTCCCAGCGGTAATTCGTAGGTCGCTTCCACAAGATCAAGCGAACGAGATCGGCGGTCGCAAAGTTCAGCTCCTTTCGATGGTCGATGCCTTCCTCCACCAGGCGAGAGACGAGGAGGCTTTCGAGGTAACGCTCGAGTCGGGCAGGATCGTTGATACGGTCGAGAAAGCGCGGGGCCTTACCGTCGAAATCAGGGGCGAGCAGGCGGTCGACCGACGCGTCGAGCCTCAGAAACCAGACCTCGGTGCAGGCGCCGTAACTGCCCTCTTCGTCCGCGACGGCAGCGCTCGGCACCGTCGACAAAGCAGCCAGGGCGCGGATCCTCTCGAGAGTTGCCTGGGCACCAGCTGCATCGGCGGTGTATTCGAGCCGCCAGCGAAGCTCCCTCAGCGCTTGGCGCAGGCACGAGGCGTCGTGGCCCCGAGCCTCGTCGCGATCGAGCCGCGCCTCGATCGATCGGACTTCAGGCAGCACAGCCCGATAGAGATCAGCCATCGCCGGAAAATATTTCGCGATTGCCTGTTGCGGGGTCCAGCCGATGGGAGCTCGAAGCGCTAATTGCCGAGCCATAACCGATGTCTAGATTAAAGCACTCGCTGCCGCTCGCCCCGGGCGACGCTCGAGCTGAATCAGCGAGCCAAAGGCGGTCGCAGCAAACAGGCCGGCAAGGGCGATGATGCTGGCGAGCATCAGCGGGCTACCGCTCGGCCCCAGCGAAAGTGCAGCGGTCGCTCCTGCAGCGCCCGTCATCTGCATAAAGCTCCCGAGACCCGATGCCGTACCGACGATCCCGGCATTGACCCCGAGGCTGCCGGCGGTCGCGTTGGGCGTGACCAGACCGCTACCACAGCAAATCAGCATCATCGGCCCGATTACGGCATAGGGGCTGTCCACACCCAGCAACGCCAGAGTGACCATAATAGAGCCGGCCGGGACCAGCACCATACTCCCGATCGCGATCAGACCGTCGACGCCAAGCTGTCGCGTCAACCGGTTTGACAGAAAGCTGCCGACAAGAAACCCCATTGGCGGCAGCGAGGCGTAATAACCGTAATCTTCGGGCCGTATCCCGAAGCCGACGATCAATACCGCCGGAGCGCCGGCCGCAAAGATGTGAAAACCGGCGTGGGAACCGGCCGCAGTGAGTGCATATGACAGAAAGCGCCGAGTTCTGATCAAGGTCCGGTAGCTCGCCAGTATGGCACCGGTGCGAAACGGCAGAGGGCTTTCGGTACGAGCGTCGGGCACAAATCGGATCACCAGCGCCATCGCCACGCAAGCGAGCCCCGCGATGACCGCGAAATTGGCTCGCCAGCCGAGCCACCCTTGAACATATCCACCCAGAACTGGCGCGAAAGCCTGCATCAGAGTAGCGGCGATCGCCCGCCCGGCGATGACCTGAGCGGCAGCCTCCCGACCCCACAGGTCGCGCGTGATCGCGCGGCCGACGACCAAGCCCGCGCACGCCCCAATTCCTTGCACGAACCTGGCGGCGATCAGAAAATCGATCGTCGGACTTATTGCGCAAGCAACGCTGCTGATCGCGCTCAGTGCGAGCCCGCAGATTATCGTCCGACGACGGCCGTATCGATCGGACAGCGGTCCGAGCAATAG
>DATEQL010000396.1:0-5152 GCA_035272665.1 Allostellaceae bacterium | reverse complement strand
TATGCCTTCAATTTGAGACCGTCATTGCCGGGCTCGACCCCATAACCCTGGTGGTGACGGCATGTTCCAGTCCTGTCCCGGTTTGCTCAGACGTCGAACAGGATCCGTGAGGGCTCCTCGACGCACTCCTTGATCCGCACGAGGAAGGTCACCGCTTCGCGGCCGTCGACGATGCGGTGGTCATAGGAGAGTGCCACGTACATCATCGGCCGGATCTCCACCTTCTCGCTCACCGCGACAGGCCGCCGCTCGATCTTGTGCATGCCGAGGATTCCGGATTGCGGGGGATTGAGGATCGGCGTCGACATCAGCGAGCCATAGACGCCGCCGTTGGTGATCGTGAAGGTGCCGCCGGAGAGATCCTCGATCGTCAGCTTGCCGTCGCGCGCCTTGCGGGCCAACGCTGCGATCGTCTGCTCGATCTCGGCAAAGCTAATCCGGCCGGCGTCGCGGACGACGGGCACGACCAAACCCTGCTCGGTGCCGACCGCGACCCCGATGTCGTAATGGTTCTTGTAGACGATGTGGTCGCCGTCGATTTCGGCGTTGACCGGGGGCAGCTCCTTTAGTGCCACAATCGCGGCCTTGACGAAGATCGACATGAAGCCGAGGCGGACCCCGTGCTTCTTCTCAAAGGCGTCGCGATGACGCTCGCGCAGCGCCATCGCCTCGGTCATGTCGATCTCGTTGAAGGTCGTCAGCATCGCGGCGGCGTTCTGCGCCGCCTTCAAGCGCTCGGCGATGCGCCGCCGCAGCCGGGTCATGCGCACGCGCACCTCGCGCTCGCCGGCGGGGGCAGTTGGCGGCGACGGAGGGGCCGGCGCGCGGGCGATCAGCACATCCGCCTTGGTGATCCGGCCGCCGGGTCCGGTCGGTGCAATCTCTCCGGTGTCGAGCCCGGTCTCTTCGATCAGCTTACGGACGGCGGGGCCGGAGCGCTCTAGCGCCAGCTGCCCCTCACCCTCCCGCTTCGCGGGTCCCTCCCTCTCCCCGCTTGCGGGGAGAGGGGCGGGGTGAGGGGCCGTTTGTGCTAAGTCGCCGGTCACTGCTTCGGTGATCCTGCCGAGAACCGCGCCGACCGGCACGTTGGCACCTTCTTCGGCGAGGATTTCGGCGAGAGTTCCGGCGGCCGGCGCATAGACTTCGAGGGTTATCTTGTCGGTTTCGAGCTCGGCGATAGGTTCATCGACGGCGACGGGCTCGCCCGAGTGCTTCAGCCATTTCGCGACCGTCGCTTCGGTGACCGATTCGCCGAGGCTCGGTACCTTGATCTCGGCTGCCATTCTATTCTACGCGGCGAGTGCGTCGGCGACGAGACGGGTCTGCTCTTCGACGTGGCGCTTGAAGAGGCCGGTGGCCGGGGAAGCGGCCTCGGCGCGGCCGGCAAAGCGCGGCCGCTTGGCGGCGATGTCGAGCCCGGCGAGCACCTCTTCGATGCGCCGGTCGACGAAGTTCCAGGCACCCATGTTCTGCGGCTCTTCCTGGCACCAGACGATTTCGGCATTGCGATAGCGCTGCAACACCTTGGCGAGGGCGTCGAATGGAAACGGATAGAGTTGCTCGACGCGGAGCAATACCACCCGGTCGTCGCCTCTTTCTGCCCGCGCCTTGACCAGATCGAAATAGACTTTGCCGGTGCACAGAACGACGCGGCGCACCTCGCCGTCCGCAGCAACCCTCCCGGTCTCGGCCACGACGCGATGGAACGAGCTGCCCGATCCCATTTCGTCCAGCCGAGACATCACTTCCTTGGCGCGCAATAGCGACTTTGGGGTGAAGATGACGAGCGGCTTGCGGAAATTGCGCCGGATCTGGCGGCGCAAGGCGTGGAAATAGTTGGCCGCACTCGTCAGATTGCACACCTGGATGTTGTCCTCGGCGCAGAGCTGCAGATAGCGTTCGAGCCGTGCGGAGGAATGCTCGGGCCCCTGGCCCTCATAACCGTGCGGGAGCAGCAGGACGAGACCGCTCATGCGCAGCCACTTCGCCTCGCCGGCGCTCAGGAACTGGTCGATGATCACCTGGGCGCCGTTGGCGAAATCGCCGAACTGCGCCTCCCACAACACCAGGGTACTCGGATCGGCGAGGCTGTAGCCGTATTCGAAACCGACGACCCCGGCCTCGGAGAGCGGACTGTCGATGATCTCGAACGGGGCTTGTCCGGCCCGGACATGATTGATCGGCACGTAGTGCTCTTCGGTCTCCTGCTCGACGAGCACGGCGTGCCGTTGCGAGAAGGTGCCGCGTCCGCTGTCCTGACCCGACATTCGGACATGGGTCCCTTCGGCGCACAGCGTGGCGATCGCCAACGCCTCCGCGGTCGCCCAATCGATGCTGTCGCCGGCTTCGATCGCGGCCCGCTTTGCTTCGAGCTGGCGGGCGATCTTTGGGTTGAGGCGAAATCCCTCCGGGACGGTGACGAGCCCGTGTCCCACATCCCGCAGTATCTCGACCGCGACGCCGGTATCACCACCGCGGTCATCACCGGCCGCCTCGTGGAGGCCGGCCCAGGCGCCTTCGAGCCAGTCCGCCTTGTTCGGCCGATAGCCCTTGGCCGCCGCGAACTGCGCTTCGAGATCGGCGACAAAGCGGCTCGCCATCGCGGCGACCTCGGCCTCGTCGACGACACCCGCCGCAACGAGGCGGTCGGAATAAATCTCCCGCGTCGTCGGATGGTGCTCGATCGCGCGGTACATCAGCGGCTGGGTAAAGGCCGGCTCGTCGCTCTCGTTGTGCCCGTGCCGGCGATAGCAGAACAGGTCGATGACGACGTCCTTCTTGAACTGCTGGCGGTATTCGGTGGCGATGCGGGCGACCTCGACCACGGCTTCGGGATCATCGCCGTTAACGTGAAAGATCGGCGCCTGGACGCCCTTTGCTACGTCCGAGGGATAAGGGCTCGATCGCGCCGCCGACGGGCTCGTCGTGAAGCCGATCTGGTTGTTGACGATGATGTGGATCGTGCCGCCGGTGGCGAAGCCGGCGAGCTCCGACAATTCCAGCGATTCGGCGACGAGACCCTGGCCGGCGAAAGCCGCATCGCCGTGCATCAGGATACTGGCCACCCGGGTCCGCTCGCTGTCGCCGCGCTGATACTGCTTTGCCCGAACCTTGCCGAGCACGACCGGGTCGACCGCCTCGAGGTGCGACGGATTGGCGGCCAGCGAGAGATGGACGGTCTGTCCGCCGACCTCGCGGTCGCCCGAGGTGCCGAGATGATATTTGACATCCCCCGAGCCGTGGACGTGTTCGAGCTGCGTCGCACTGCCCTGGAACTCGGAGAAGATCGCGGCAAAGGGCTTGCCGACGAAATTGGCCAGCACGTTGAGACGGCCGCGGTGCGGCATGCCGATCACGAACTCGCCGATGCCAAGCTCGCTGCCGCGGCGCAGGATCGCCTCGAGCGTGGGCATCAAAGATTCGGCACCTTCGATGCCGAACCGTTTGGTGCCGGTGTAGCGGCGATCGAGAAACCGCTCGAAGGTCTCGGCGGCGGTCAGGATCTGCAGGATCTCCTTTTTGATCGATGCCGATGGCGTCGGTCGGTTCGGCTTCTCGAATTTCTGCTGGATCCAGGTCCGCTCGGCCGGCACCTGGATGTGCATGTACTCGACGCCGGTCCTGCCGCAATAGGTCGCCCGGAGGATCGCCACGATCTCGCGTAAGGTGGCGCGCTCGCGCCCCAACAGGTTGTTGATGAAGATCTCGCGGTCGAGATCAACTTCGACGAAGCCGTAGCTGTGGTAGTCGAGTTCGGGGTAGGGGCCGCGTTTTTCGAGGCCGAGCGGATCGAGATCGGCTTCGAGATGACCGCGCACTCGGTAAGCGCGGATCAGGTTCAACGCGCGGATCGAGTCGATCGCTGATTGCCGTAGAGCCTCGGCACCGACCTCTGCTGGCGCGGCGCCGTCGGCGACTATGAGGGGCGTGGACTTCGACCAAGCCGGTCCGCGCCGCTCGGTGAGCACCGCCGTAAGATCGTCGCCCATCTCCGAAAACAACCGGCGCCAGCTCTCGTCGACCGCGTCGGGGTGCGCGAGAAAGCGCGCGTAGAGCTCGGTGATGAAGCCGGCATTGGCGCCGGTCAGAAAGGTCGTGCCGTCGAGGTCAGCCATGCCGGCTTTATATGCGTGCAGCGAGCCCCGGCTGCCAGATTTAGGCCCGCAGCACCTCGTGCATCGTCGTGCCGATGGCGGCGGGCGATTCCGCGATCACGACTCCGGCGCTCTTCAACGCCTCCATCTTGTCGCCGGCGCCGCCTTTGCCGCCGGCAATGATCGCGCCGGCATGGCCCATGCGCCGGCCCGGCGGTGCGGTGCTGCCGGCGATGAACCCGACGACCGGCTTTTTCCTGCGCGCCGCTTTCAGAAAATCGGCACCGTCCTCCTCCGCACTGCCGCCGATTTCGCCAATCATGACGATCGCCTCGGTCTCGTCGTCGGCGAGAAACATCTCGAGGACCTCGACGAAGTTCGTGCCGTTGACCGGATCGCCACCGATGCCGACGCAGCTCGACTGCCCGAGACCGACCGCTGTGGTCTGAGCCACCGCCTCGTAGGTCAAGGTGCCGGAGCGCGAGACGATGCCGATCCTACCGCGGCGGTGGATGTGTCCCGGCATGATGCCGATCTTGCACTCGTCGGGAGTGATGACACCCGGGCAGTTGGGGCCTATCAGCCGCGAACGGCCGCCTGAGAGACTGCGCTTGACGCGGACCATGTCGAGGACCGGGATGCCCTCGGTGACGCAGATGATCAATGGGATGTCGGCATCGGCTGCCTCGAGGATCGCGTCGGCGGCAAACGGCGGCGGCACGTAGATCACGCTTGCGTCGCAGCCGGTCGCGGCACAAGCCTCGTGCACGGTGTTGAAGACCGGCAGGTCAAGATGACGGGTGCGGCCTTTGCCCGGTGTTACACCGCCGACCATCTTGGTGCCGTAGGCGATCGCCTGCTCGGAGTGGAACGTGCCCTGGGCGCCGGTAATCCCCTGGCAGATGACTTTGGTCGACGCGTCGACGAGGATCGCCATCAGCGGGCCTCCTTGACCGCGGCGACCACCTTTTGCGCGGCGTCGGCGAGGTTGTCGGCCGCGAGGATCGGCAGCCCCGATTGCCGCATGATCCGTTTGCCGAGATCGACATTGGTGCCTT
>DATEQL010000395.1:0-6448 GCA_035272665.1 Allostellaceae bacterium | reverse complement strand
CGGCGATCGCTATCGACAATCTCGTGCTGACCACCGGCTCGTGCGTTCCGGGGACTCAGGGATGCAGCACCGATCCGCCGACCGTCAGCGAGCCGGGCACCCTGGCCCTTCTCGGCGGCTTCCTGCTTCTCGGTCTCGGTGAGATCCGTCGCCGCGGCAGCAACATCTTCCGGGCCGCAGCTTAATGGCGGAGTTCCCCGCCATCATGGCGGAATATTCGGACATCCTGAACACAGCGAAGATCGCGCAACTCAGGAATTTCCATATTTCGCGCGCGGTTTCTCCGGCATCCCCGATTTCTCGCGGACCCCGATCGCGCCGTTTTCCCGAGTAAGCTGGTTGCGCCGTTCGGCCGCTCGGCGCGCTCGAGGTCGAGGGTCGCGGCGCTCAGCTTCGCGGCCAGTTTCCGCCAGGCGCGGCCAGCCGGTGCGGGTCGGGCTCGGCCGGTGCCCAGGCGAGGTAATCGTGCTTCCGGTCGAGCGACATACCGAGGAGATGCTCGACCTTCTCGGCTGGTGACCACCGGTCCCGGCCGGGCGGCTTGCCCGCGCGGGTGATGCGCTGGGAGAAATCGAAAATAAGACGGTTCTGCAAAAAATTGTCATCCGTGTGGACCAGATCACATGCGCTTTGGACGATATGGAGGAATCGTAGGCCCCCCTGGGACCGATGCTAGCTAGCTAAATCTGGGGAGTGTCGCTTTCAACGGAGGATTGCGATGAGCGAAGAGACTAGAAATTCACCGCGGTCACGCGTTCGGACAGGCGGGGACAGCGCCGCGCCCCAACGAGTGGTACCGGGCTCAATGGTGCGTATGACGGCGGCGCAAACGTGTGACGACTGGCCGCGCCATGACCGCGTTTCAAGCCTGGCACGATCTTAATCTGACGCCCTCTTTCAACTGGCTCGTCAGCTTTGCGGATTATGGGATACCGCCCGCCGTCAAGCGCGCCGTCATCGAATTGGTGACCGCCCAGATCCTCGTTCCGCCAGGCGAATGGGCGCGACTGCGGATGTACACGTCGCTGGGATCGATCGCATCGAATATCGATCTGTTCTTGACGCCGCAAGGCGTGGTTTCGGGCCAGGCAATTTATGACGCGACTCATTCGATCCGCGCTTACTCGGACGGGCCGATCGAGTTCGACATCAATCGCGACAACGCGCTCACCGAAGGCCACGCGCTGATCTGCATTTCCGGGTATGTCGCGGGGTGATCCCTGCCGCTGCCCCTTCGACAACAGGGCGCGCGGGTCTATCCGCAATCTGGATTGCTGGCAACGCCTAAAACGCGGTCAAGGAAATCGGCTGATCGCCACCCAACCTTCCACGCAGCGCCCCAAGCCGCGCGAGTTGTGCCTGACTGGTTGCCATGTGGTTGCCAGCCCGCCGGCGACCGATAGGGGGATCGCTCAACGTCACGTCAATCTACTGATATCCTTGGTGCGGACGGCGGGACCCGAACCCGCACTCCCTGACGAGAAGCAGATTTTTCCGGAAGGAGGGTTGGTTCGCGCCCGCGGCCGGGCACGAGGATCTCGCCCCCCTACGGCGGGCTCGACGCGGTCGTCGCCTCCGTCGAGCGACGGCTCGGCGGAAAGGGCGGCTCACCCGGATTGCTTGCGCCAGACAAAGGTGACGGTGCAGGAGAAATCGTCATATTGCGCCTTAACGGTGCCGTCCCTGCCGATCTGTGCGTCAACTCGGCTGAATTTCGGGTTACGCATTACCATGGCGCCGTGCGGGTTGACGGTCCCTTCCCACCACTCCTTCCCAGGGGTCCGGACGACGCCGTTCGTGATCGTCAGAGGAGCCGGAAGGACGTTCGGGGGGGGACACTCTGCGTCCGGGGCGCTCGCCGTCTTCGATGATTCTCTCGATACCCCAATATACTTACCGTCGAACGCCGTTGTCGACGCGGGTGCCTTCTGCCACTCGAAGCTAACGATGCAGATGCAGACGATTCCAAGCACCGCCGATACGAAGGCTATCAACAGGGCCAACCCGCTCTCGCGGGAGGACGCGCGCGTCACGGTGGGTGCGTTCTTTGCCAGCGCGCGTGCCTGGTCGGCTTGGAAGTCTCCAGCGTGTGGAAAATAGCGTTTCAGCACCTCACGTTTGAAGAGGGTGAGGCGTTGCTCGAGATCGTCTGGCATGCGATCGGTATGCCAGATGATGGTTGCTCGACCGTTAGCGGCGCGTAGGCGGCCCCCGCATCTCTCTCGCTATATCCCCACTCGGAAACGTCTATTGTCGCGTCCGGCGGCGGCGAGTGAACCAACGAAATGCCACGAGTCCAGTGCCCAGCAACGTGAGCGAAGCAGGCTCCGGCACAGCAGGAGGATCAGGTTCATATCCGTTATTGCAGTCCGTTTTGGTGCTATTTGATGCACACACACTGCCGGTCATGTGCGTGGTTGTGTCTGTTTCAACCTCCAGAAATTGCGAAGACACTTTCCCAGAGGACCCCATAGCGGGTGAAAAGGTAAATTCGACGGTTCCGTTCGATAACTCTGCTACAGATGTCGGATCGCCCGCCGTCCCCATACACCCTGAACGTGCGGTTGACACGATCGGTTCACGCTAAACGAGTTCAAATTGCGGGACATGTTCGTAACTAGTTGAAAAATAACAAAAAGGCCTACCGATGACTCCGGAGAGTGTAAAAGATTCCGACACTATTTTTCGATCTATCTCGCTCATAAATCTGTTTAACGCGCTTAGTTTCGTGATTTTTCATACGCTTAGTCAAATCACGGTTCTATGAATCGTTGTAAAATAATCCGACAGGGTAGGGGTGAAGCGGTGCCCAGGGCAGCCCCGGCATCGCCCTCTCTCTATCGCCGATCGGTTCAGCTCACGACCATGTGGACCTTGCGGTTGCCCCGGAGCGGACGAGCCTCTCGCGCCACTTGAGGACGGTTTGTATCGGCGCCGTGGTGGCGCCGAGCTCGGCGGGATGGCTCGACCTGATGGCGGCAATCCCAGCACCACACGATAAGCCGGACACCAGCCGCAGCTGCGTTGCCGAGTGTCATCGGCGGGCCGGGTTCGGATTTCATCGCCGCAGAGACCGAGCGGGCGGGCTGGGCGCACCGATCTCACGAGCCTCTCGCTTCCGCCCCGCTCGCTCGTCGGCGACAGCGGCCTGAATCGCGGCGGCGATCTTTACGATCAGGGCCACTCTTGCGGCCGGGCTTAGGTCCAGGGTGGCGCCCATCTCGTCGGCAAACATTATTTCTGCCGCTGCTATCGCGTCCGCGGCGCGGTCGGTTGCAGTCTTCATGGCGCTGCTCTCCTCCGTAGGGAACTTCAAGAGCACTTTGGTTCGGTAACGGTTAACGCCGCTTAAACACAAGAACCAGCAGGAGCGCGAAGGGCCGCGATTTCCCAGAGGCTCGTCAGTTTTTCAAAATGGTTCGCGGTTTCTGAGGTGGCCCGCAATTCTCGCCGCCCTCAACGCGCGACCGGGTTTTACCCGAACGAGGCTATGCGTCGGGCGCGGCGCCGTCCGGCTGACGCGGACGGAGCGCCGCAACAAGCTCTTCGAGGTCGCGGCGCGTTGCGCTCGCGAGCTGCTGCGCGGTGGAGCGTGCCATCGAGCAGCGCCTTGACGCCGATCATGAAGACGACGCGCGTCACCTGCATCCGCCCGACAGGCGGTACTGGTCAAGTTCGCCAATCGGCCATGACATGATCTCGTAGATGTCGTCGAGCGACATGCCGAACAGTCGTTCAAGCTTCTCGCCCGGCGAGAGCGCCTGCCATTGGGCATGGGAGAGGCCGGCTCTCGGGTGGCTGAGGCGCGGGAAAGCGATGACGCTTCCGTCCTCGTCGCGGACGCTGATCTGTCGTGCTCTGCAGCCCCCGAGCATACCACGCCGAGCCCGAAACACATCCGTTTGGTTGCCATGTAGTTGCCAGCATCCGGCAACCTAAATCCGCGGAGCTAGACTATTCCATCAAGTGGTTGACTTAATTGGTGCGGACGGCGGGACTCGAACCCGCACTCCCTTTCGAGAAGCAGATTTTAAGTCTGCTGCGTCTACCTTTTCGCCACGTCCGCCTTGATCGATGGTGCGCCGAGGGTCGGGCTCTTACGGACGCAACAGGCCGCTGATCGCCTGCGCCTCGCGCAAGACCGGAAAGGCGATGGCACTGGCGCGCTCGGCACCACGGTGCAGGACTCCATCGATATAGCCGGGATCTGCCATGAGCCGGCTCATCTCTCTGCCGATCCGGCCCAGCACCTCGACCGCGAGCTCCGACAGCGCCTCCTTGAAGGAGGAGAAGTTGCAGCCGGCAAAGCGGGCGAGCGCTTCCTCGCGCGAGAGCCCGGCGAGTGCGGCGTGGATGCCGATCAGATTGTCAGCCTCCGGCCGGCGCTCGAGGTCGGAGATCGACCCGGGAAGCGGCTCGGGGTCGGTCTTCGCTCGGCGGATCTTCAGCGCAATCGTATCGGCATCATCGGTCATGTTGATGCGCGAATAATCCGAGCTGTCCGATTTCGACATCTTCTTGGCGCCGTCACGCAGGCTCATCACGCGCGTCGCCGTGCCGAAGATCTGCGGCTCGGGCAATGGGAAGAAGTCGCGTTCGTAACGGCGGTTGAAGGCGCCGGCAATGTCGCGCGCCAGTTCGAGATGCTGTTTCTGGTCTTCGCCGACCGGGACGTGCGTCGCCTTGTAGACGAGAATGTCGGCGGCCATCAGAACCGGATAGGCATAAAGACCGAGGCCGGCCATCTCGCGATTTTTCCCGGCCCTCTCCTTGAATTGCGTCATGCGGTTGAGCCAGCCGACTGGGGTCAGGCACCCGAGCAGCCAAGCCAGCTCGGCATGGGCGGAAACCATGCTCTGGTTGAAGATGATGCAGCGCTCGGCGTCGATCCCCGCGGCGATGTAGGCAGCAGTCACCTCGCGCGTCGAATTGCGCAATTCGGCGGGATCCTGCGGCATCGTCAAGGCGTGCAGGTCGACGATGCAGAATATGCACTCAAAGTCGTTCTGCAACGCGACCCAGTTGCGGATCGCGCCGAGGTAATTGCCGAGATGCAGGTTGCCCGTGGGCTGGATGCCGGAGAAGATGCGGTTCATCGGACCTCGACTGCGACACAGGCGGCGCTGTTACCGCCGCAGCAAGGTGCGGTCAAGCCGGTTGCCGACGCAGCCGCCCCAGCAGATCACGCCAATCGGCGATCCCGAGGCCCAGCGCCAGCACGCCGAAGGTGGCGAGACCGGCGCCGATCAGCGCGACGAGCGCGCCCAATTGCGACATGGTGGGTCCGGCGAGCATCGGCGCCAGCGCCATCCGCAGCGCAACCAGGACGGCACCCATGCCGAGAGCCGCAGCGCCGACCCGCGGCAGGTTGCGCCGCGCGCGCCGGTCGAACCCGAAATGCCGGCGCCGGATCAAGAGCGCAAGCAAGGTCAGCGCGTTCAGCCAGCCGGCGGCCGTCGTCGCGAGCGCGATCCCGACATGCGCCAGAAACTGCATCAGCACGAGCGTCAGACACAAATTGACCGCCACCACTACGACCGCGACCTTGACCGGGGTCGCCGTGTCGTGGCGGGCGAAGAAGGCAGGCGCCAGCACCTTGATCAGGACGAAGGCCGGCAGGCCCGCCGCATAGGCCGCCAGCGCCGCTGCCGTGGCCGCGGTGTCGGTCGGGCCGAACGCGCCGCGCTGGAACAGAACGGAGAGGATCGGCGTCGCGAGAACCATCAGCGCAATCGCTGCCGGCAGGGTTAGCAGCAACGCCAGCTCGATCCCGCGATTCTGCGTCGCGACCGCGTCGTCAACAAGCCCGAGCCGGACCTGGCGGGAAAGCGGCGGAAGAATGGCCGTGCCGACCGCGATTCCGACGACGCCGAGTGGCAACTGGTTCAGACGATCGGCGTAGTAGAGATAGGAGACCGAGCCGCCCGGCAGAAGCGAGGCAAGGGCGGTCGAAATCAACAGGTTGAGCTGGGTGACGCCGGCTCCGATCGTGCCCGGCGCCATCACCGCCAGGGTGCGGCGCACGCCTTGAGTCAGCCGCGGCAGCGGCAGCCGCAACGCCAGACCGGCTCGGGTGCAAGAGAACATCAACCACAGGAATTGGGCGAACCCGGCAGCGCTGATCGCCCAGGCGAGGGCGCGCCCGTCATGCCAGCCGAAACGCCGCATCAGCAACAGCGCCGCGATCAGGAACAGGTTCAGCAGAATCGGGGTCGCCGCGGCAGCGGCGAAGCGGTCGACCGAGTTCAGCACCCCGCCCTGGAGTGCGACGAGCGCGATGAACAGCAGGTAAGGAAAGGTGATCCGAGCGAGATCGACGGCAAGCTCGAACTTTTCCGGCTCCTGTCTGAAGCCCGGGGCGATTACGTCCATGACGGCGGGCATGAAGATCTCGCCGAGGAGAACGAAGCCGAGAAGTGCTGCGAGCAGCACCGCGAGCGCATCTTCG
>DATEQL010000394.1:0-7756 GCA_035272665.1 Allostellaceae bacterium | reverse complement strand
TCTGGCGTACTGGTCGCGGTTACGACATCGGGGTCGGCGTGGATCGCTTGCGCGGCCTCGGGATCGAGCTGCGCCTCCTCGAAAATTTCCGCGGCTTCCATCGGAGCCGAGAATGCTTTCGAAAACCTCGCCGAGACCCTGTCCACCTTCGTTACCATCGCGTCCAGCCAGCTTGCCCTCAGGCGGCTGGCCAGGGCTTAGGCTCACCCAAAGGCGATCGTGTTCCGCATGCTCGGTTAGCGTGCATTTTTGGACAAATCGTCCAGTGACCCCTCTATGGCTCCGGCGACGACGAAACGACGGCCTTCACCAAATATGGCATCGAATACCTTCAGCAGATCGACGCGGAGCAACGAGAAAACGGAAATGCGCCGCCTCCAAAACGGCCAGCGGATTGAACGCAAGTCGCCTAAGCTATCCAACATAGCGCGGTTCTCGCCGGATGCTTACCAGAGAGATGCCGTTTCAATTGATCGTCCTCGAGCGACGGCCGCCGATACACAATTTACTTTCTCGAGTTACGGGAACGATGAGTTAAAGAGATCACCGCGTGAGCTTGGCTCCCAGGCGTGCCTACCGTCGCCTGCCCCCAAATGAGAGACTGACGATCGCTACGCTCGTCAGCGCTCGAGCGGGAGGCGCTGCAGAAAAGACTGAAGAGCCGAAGCCCAAACAGTAGGGTGCGCGAGTGTCATGTGACCGTAACTGGCAGGGCCAGCTGGAATCATCACCTCGATGTAGTTCGATGCGGTAGGTAAGTGCAGGAGTTCGGGAGGATTGATCAAGTCGTCTGCAAAATTGATGGTGAGCATCGGCTTGATGATCGCGTTCAGATTTGGCGCCGGATCATAGTCAGCCGAGCTCTCGAAGGCATAGAGAAGGTCATTGGCGTCGTAGGCTTACTATTTCTTCGTGATTTCGGGGCGTAAAACCAGCTTATTACGTACCAAGAATCCGCCCCAAATCAGATTCGTTGGAGTGCCGCGGGAACTTGGCATGGTCCAGCCTAAGATACTCTGATTATTCAGTCATTTAAGGGGCCTACGGTGATTGGGGAACTTACCGTGATGCCGGCGGTATGTCCAGTGCAATCTTAGATTGCTGAATACCCCGGCGTTGTGCGTGTCGGTCGCGCACAAGGTCGCCCCGAGGTGATGGCTGCTACGGAGCGTGGGTTGGACGGGAGCCCCGAGGCGCCTCCGAGTCTCGGTAGCGAAGCCTCGAATTTTACTAAGGGCGCGCGGTTCTAGTCACCGCTATATTGGGTATTTGTGCCGTCCATCTACCATATATAGATCAGATTGGCTGGTGGCGCTTGCTCATCGTCGCCGGGATTCGGAGAAGGTTAGAATGGTAACCGCCGCGGATCAAAAGACGTATTGGGGCCTGCTCGAAACGGTGAGGTGGATTTGTACGCGCGACGAGGAACGGGTTGCGGCCATGTGGGACATGAGCGAGGACAAGAGAATCGCTTTGGCCATGTTTGGCGTGAAGGCGGAATTGAATCCGTACTCGCTCCTAGTCTATCCGACAGCGAATCCCGGCGCTGACCGCGAGACGGCGGCCCCGAGAAAACATCAGGGGTCACTCGTTGACGACTCTAACATGATGGTGCCGGGCCAAGCCGTGGAAGACCTGAGCAGGAAAGTACACAGCCGTCGTGTCCAGATGACGGCGATCAGATGCCACCGAAGCGGCGATGAACAAGTTCCCGTACCGTTGGCTGAGCTGAACGACCTGGAGTACCGGATCGTCCCGGACCATCCGGTTGCACCGGTGGGATTATGGTCGCGTTCGCGCGATACCCTAGTTTGGAGATCACCGCAGTTTTTGCGTGCGGATGTGGTTCGCGTATGGCCCGCGCGAAACACCAAAACAGCCGCCGTGTCCGCTGCGATCCTGCACCACTTGCGTCAGATCATGATCCCCGAGCGACCGCTCACCAGACCCGAAGCGCAACGACGGTGCTTGGCCGAGGTCTCAAACGCCTACCCTGGAGCATTCAACAAGGCGTGGGCAGAGCTCGAATCGTCCTTTAAGAGAGGACGCGGCAAGCACGGTCCGAGAGCGCATTGACGGATCGGGAAATGTTCGGGTGAAACCGCCGACGAATAAAAGCATGTGACACTGTTTCACCGATCGCGATGGTCGCAAATCCTCCGCGCGAGGCTATGCCGGATGGCATCGGCCGGTGCGGGGATGAAGGAAGAATGTCGTCGACACAATCGGGGCGTGAGGGTGCGAGGCCGACGCGTCCGTGGCCGGCCGACCAGGTCGAGCTCTGGTCGATCGGGCGGTTGATACCCTACCCGAACAATGCCCGGGTCCATACCGAGGCTGACCTCGCCAAGATCGCCGCCGCCATCCTCAAATGGGGCTGGACAATGCCGGTGTTGGCCGACGAGGAGGGGGTGCTGATCGCCGGCCATGCGCGGGTCGGTGCGGCAGCAAAGCTGGGGTTGAAGTCGGTTCCGGTGGTGGTCGCGCGCGGCTGGAGCGAAGAGGAGAAGCGCGCCTATCGCCTGGCCGACAATCAACTGGCGGAGCGGGCGGTTTGGGATCCCGATCTGTTACGCAACGAACTCCAGGAACTCGAGTTCACCGGTTTCGACCTCGGCCTTATCGGCTTTGAGCCGGACCAGCTCGAAACGATCCTGGACGGTTTGGGATCGAGCGGTCTGACCGATCCCGACAGCGTTCCGGAAGTGCCCGATCAGCCGGTTACTCGGCTCGGCGACCTATGGCTGCTGGGGGATCACCGGGTGGGCTGCGGCGACAGCACCAGCGCCTCGGATGTGGCGCCAGTGCTGGGCGGATCGCAGCCTCACCTGATGATCGCCGATCCGCCTTATGGGGTCGGCTACGAGCCGTCCTGGCGAGCGCGCCGCGGTCTCGCTGCCGGCAGGCTCGCGCGGGGCAAGGTGCTCAATGACGATCGCGCCGACTGGCGCGAAGCCTATGCGCTCTTTCCCGGGGATGTCGCCTATGTCTGGCACGGGGCGTTGCACGGCGATGTCGTGGCTGCCGACCTGGCCGCCTGCGGGTTGCAGCTTCGCGCGCAGATCATCTGGGTCAAGCAGCACTTCACCTTGAGCCGTGGCGATTACCACTGGAAGCATGAAACCTGCTGGTACGCGGTGCGCGAGGGCAAGGCCAGCCACTGGGGCGGTGACCGCACGCAGACGACGGTCTGGGAAATTCCCAACAACAACCCGTTCGGCAACCGAGAGCGCGAGCAGAGTTGGGGACACGGCACCCAGAAGCCGGTCGAATGCATGCGCCGGCCGATCGCCAACAACAGCCGGCCCGGCCAGGCGATCTATGACCCGTTTCTCGGCTCGGGCACGAGTCTGATCGCCGCCGAAATGACCGGCCGCCTCTGCTTCGGTCTCGAACTCAACCCCGCTTATGTCGATGTCGTCGTGCGACGCTGGCAGCTCTTCACGAGACGCGCCGCGCAACATCAAGCCTCCGGTCAATCATTCGACGAGCGGGCCGACAAGCAGGACCACGATTGATCAGGAACCGCACATGGCGAGAAAAGCATTTGTCGTGACCGATGCCACGCGCGAGAAGGTGAGGTACTTGGCCGGTGTTGGGGTCCCGCAGGACGACATCGCCAAGATTGTCGGCTGCGCGCCAAAGACATTGCGCAAGCGCTTTCGCGATGAACTCGATCGCGGCGTGGCCGAGGCCAAAGCGACGATCTCCGGCTATTTGTTCGCGGCCGCGAAAGCGGGCAATATCGCGGCGATCATCTTCTGGCTCAAGACCAGAGCGAATTGGCGGGAGCGGACGCTGCCGGATGAAGCAATTCCGGGAACCGGTAGCGAGCCGAATTCGAACATGGTCCTGGTGCTGCCCGACAATTGCCGAGATCCTGGGCTGACGCAGGCGCTGCGAAGTGCACAGGAGGAATACTTCGCCAGGAAACGACAGCGGCAGCAGCCACCGAGCCCAGCACATGCTCTCATCCGCAAGATCAAGCTCACCGGGTCGGAAGGAGGACCTGGGCAGACCAAGCAAACCACGGATGTTTTGTCCGACGACGGCCATGGTCTCGCCGCAGCTCGGACCGCAAACAGCGTTTCTTCAGAGCGAAGCTGACATCTGCATCTACGGCGGTGCGGCGGGCGGCGACAAGACAGTCGGACTGATCCTGGAGCCGCTGCGCCATGTCGCCCGGGTCGCGAATTTTGCCGCAGTATTCTTTCGGCGTACGACCCCCCAGATCACCAACCCCGGAGCCTTATGGGATGAGAGCCTGAACTTCTATCCGCGGCTCGGGGGTGTCCCGCACCTCGGGGTGCACGAGTGGCGCTGGCCAAATGGCAGCAAGATCAAGTTTTCGCATCTGCAATTCGAAACCACCGTTCATGACTGGCAAGGCGCTCAGATCGCCTTGATCTGCTTCGACGAGCTGACGCATTTCACCGCGCATCAGTTTTTCTACATGGTCAGCCGCAACCGCTCGACCTGCGGCGTCAAGCCCTATATCCGGGCGACCTGCAACCCGGAGGCGGACAGTTGGGTCGCCGAGTTCCTGGCATGGTGGATCGACCCGGAAACCGGGTTTCCGATCCCCGAGCGGGTCGGCGTTCTGCGCTATTATATCCGAATCTCGGATGACATCGTCTGGGCCGATCAGCCGGAAGACTTGCGGCGATACATGCCGTTGCCGGAGAATCTTCCGCCGGGCGTTGACCCGCCGCGGCCGATCAGCGTCACCTTCATCCCGGCGAAGGTGTTCGACAACCCCGCCCTGCTGCGGGTCAACCCGGATTATCTCGCCTGGCTGCTGTCGCTGCCGCTGCTCGAGCGCGAGCGGCTGCTGGAGGGCAATTGGAAGATCCGGCCGGCGGCGGGGCTCTATTTCAAGCGGGAATGGTGCGCCGTCGTCGACGAGATCCCGGCGGATCTCGATATTGTCCGCTATTGGGATCTCGCCGCGACCGAGAAGACCGCGCTCAACGACCCGGATTGGACCGTCGGCATCAAGCTCGGCCGCGATAAGAATGGGGGCTACTGGCTCCTCGATGTGGTTCGCCAGCGGGCGAACCCCGGCGACGTCGAGACGTTGTTGCTCAATACCGCCGCGCAGGACGGCAAGCGGGTCCGCATCGGGTTCGGCAAGGATCCGGGGCAGCGACATCCGCACCTGGCCGCTGCTCGATGCCTTGGCACCCCATGCCCAGGCTGTTGCGCAACACGCCGATAGCGCTGGAATCACGGCACCGACTGCCAGGCTGATGAACCAGCTTGGCATACTGTTTAGTCTCTAACGACCTGGCTCTCTCGACAGCTTTGGCACCGGCGGACGATGCTATCCCCTCTTTGGTTCCGGCTCTGCTGGCTTAGGACTGAAGCGCGATATGCCGAGGGCGGAGCCGCTGTTCCGCCGGGCTCTGGCGATCGACGAGACGAGTTTCGGGCCGGATCATCCCAGTGTCGCGATAAGGCTTAACTCGTCGACCGTTCGCAATCCCTACGCTGCGCGGCTGTTCCGATCTATGTGGCTGCGGCACATCTTGGCAGCCGGTTCGGGCACTCACTCGACCACGAGTGAGCGGAAAGCTTCGACCCGAAACCTCGGCTTTCTTCAGTGCTTTCCTTAGGTGAGTGTGGTCGCCCTTTTTGATAGCGGCCACGGTTTGCTCAGGCATCCAAAAGCTGCGTCGCAGGTCAATCACCGAAGATGGCAGTGCCTGCACAGGACACATCCCGGTATGAATTGCGAAGAGCGGGATTGAACCGCGTTCCCACGAGAGAGACGATGACGCTTGCTTATTTGCGGTTGTGCCCTAATGTAACATAGCGGTTCCCGGTACCCAGGCGGCATCCCCGGGCCAACTTGGCCACCCGGCAAAAGTTCTTGCGGGCACCTCGTTGGAGAATGCCCAATATGAATTAGAAGCCGCTCAATGGGAGTAGCGTCATGATCAGCCGTCGCGGCTGGCTGCCGGGATGATGCTGCCCTCGGAGCGTCGGCGGTGAGGGGGGACGCGTTCACCCCGGTGCCGAACCGCGGCATGATCACGATCTCGATCATGCTGGCGAACATCATGCAGGGCGTCGACAACACGATCCTCAATGTCGCCCTGCCGCACATCCAGGGCAGCCTGTCGGCCTCGCTAGACCAGCGATGTGGCAGATGAGCCAGTTCTCGCTGCAGATGGGCATGGCGCCGGTGGTCATTTCCGGGCTATTGCAAGGTTTCGGTCTCGGCTGCACCCAAGTGCCCCTAAACATCATCGCGTTGTCGACGCTGCCGCGTCATATCCTGACCCAGGGGACGGCGATCCGCAGCCTGATGCGCAACCTCGGCGGCAGCGTCGGCATCAGCATTCTGGTCGCGACTTTGGCCGAGAATACCCAAGCCATTCATTCGCGTCTGGTCGAAGGCCTGCGGCCCGACAATCCGCTCGCGCAGGCCCCCTATCTGGCGGCGCCGTTCAGTCTGAGCACGCCGAGCGGGATGGCGGCACTCAACGCCGAGGTGACGCGGCAGGCCGCAATGGTCGCCTATATCGATGATTTCAAGCTGATAATGTTGATGAGCGCCACGGCCAGGCCATGGCGGTGTTCGGCATCGGCACGATCCTTGGGCCGATCATGGGGCCGGCGCTCGGCGGCTGGTTGACCTATGACTACAGCTGGCGCTGGATCTTCTTCATCAACCTGCCGGTCGGCGTGTTGTGCACGCTGGGCATTCTGATTTTTATTCGCCGGACCCGCAACGTGCATCGCGAGCTGTTCGATTTCGTCGGGTTCCTTACGCTGAGCCTGGGGATCGGCGCGTTGCAGTTGATGCTCGATCGCGGCGAGTTGAAGGACTGGTTCCATTCGAGCGAGATGGCGCCGCCACGAGCCTCGGCGAGCTCGTTTTCTTTCGCGCGTTGCAGGGGGTGGCGGGGGCCGGGCTGATCCCGCTGTCGCAGGCGACCCTCCTACAGATCAGCGGCGGCCGACGACTAGCCGCTCTTATTCAGGACGGTGTCGAATATCGGTTAGGTGGGGTTGGCGCGTCGTCCGGTCGATGTCATTCCACATGGCACCACCCAATCTCACCCTGCTGAAGTTGACTTCGGTCGGCTCCGTTTCTCGCTCGGGGCAGGCCATTCCGTCAGTCGCCCCTTGCACGGCTCTTGCTTGATCCGCTGCGCGGGTGGTTTCGCCGACGCGAGCTTCCGAGCATCGTCTCTCGGTTGACGAGAGGGTTTGCTTTGCATCTCCGGCGCAGTAGCAATTTGTTCACAGAAATTGTGACGGTAAATCGACAACGATCCAGAACAGGAAAACTATAGCTCGTTGATAGGAAAGACAAATTGTATCAATGTTTTAACAAAATTTATCAAATTTTAGACAAATACTGAAACGCCAAGAATGACCTCTGATCGACCCTGGTCACCTTAAGTTTTACAACAAGGCTATCCACAGACTTCGTGGATATCGTCAAAAGCAAACTCTATAATTAGGGCTCTTCGCTGTTTCATGTGGGTAGCGCGAGTTCCATCTTTCCGGCAATGAGGTAAATGACCGCCTTCAAATTGCGCATCGACCTGTAGCCCCGGGCTTTGGCTTTGGCGGCCTGGACGAGACTGTTGATGGCTTCCACGATGCCGTTGGCGATCTTGGACTGGAACCAGCGGAGGATGCCGTCCCAATGGCGCTTAACCATGCGGGCCGCCTCGACCATGGGGGGCAGACGGCTGTGCGTGGCCCAGAAGTACCATTTTTTCAGGAAGGCGTTGGCCTC
>DATEQL010000393.1:0-6320 GCA_035272665.1 Allostellaceae bacterium | reverse complement strand
GCCGAGATCCTCGGGCCGCCGCGCTTCGAGGGCGAAGTCGCGATGCGTACGAGTGTCCCTGGTGTCGCCACCGGCCTCGCCTGGACGCCGGTCGGCGGCGACATCCTGTTTATCGAAGCGACCCGCATCCCCGGTGACGGCCGACTGATCCTGACCGGCCAGCTCGGCGAGGTGATGAAAGAGAGCGCGCAAGCAGCGCTGAGCCTCGTCAAAGCGAGAGCGTCGCGGCTCGGGCTAGACCCTGCGATGTTCGCAAAGAGCGACATCCACATTCACGTTCCCGCCGGCGCCATCCCCAAGGACGGGCCGAGCGCGGGCGTCGCGATGTTCACCGCCCTCGTCTCGCTGCTGACCAATCGGACGCCGCGCAGCGACACCGCGATGACCGGCGAGATCAGCTTGCGCGGCCTGGTGCTGCCGGTCGGCGGCATCAAGGAAAAAGTCGTTGCCGCCGCTCGGGCGGGCCTCGCGACGGTCATCCTGCCGGCACGCAACCGCAAGGATTATGAGGAGATTCCGGAGGCCGCACGCAAAGCGTTGCGCTTCCTGTGGGCCGAGCGGGTCGAGGATGTGATCGAAGCGGCACTCGAGCCGGTGAGCGAGCCCAGCCTCGCCGTGGGTACCTGAGGATCCGGGCTGATCGCCGAACATTGACGAAGGATGAGTGAGAAAAAATCAGTCTGGATGACCGCGCTCGAACATCGTTTCACCGCACTCGAGGATCGGTTTAGCGCGATGGAGCACCGCACCAGTGCGACGGGGGAGCGTTTCGCCGTCCAAGAGGAACGTATGTCGGCAATGCTCGCGGTGATCGCCCGCGTTGCCGAGCGGCTCGATGGAACGCCTGAGCCACCGTCCGGCTAAGACGTCACCACCGTCGGCTGGTCATTGTGACCCCCGGACGGCCGGCCCTAGCGGGCCGTTCCGGGGGGAAGCAATCTCGGGCTATTGAACCCTCGTCCGATCGGGATTGCTTCGTCGTGCAAAGCGCTCCCTCGCGATGGCATCCCGCCAGTCTGCTAGATCAACCCGCGATGGCCTCGGCGTGGCGGAGAAAGCGGCGGTTTGGGGCGCTGCGCGAGCGGGTCCCCAGACGTTCATGCGCAAGCGACAGGGCGACGTCGCGCTGACCGGCGCGCATGGCCGCCTCGGTCAGGGTCCAGTCGACGACGTCGCGTTGCGCGTGGCTGCCGCCGATTTGCCATAGATCGAAACGAACCGGCAGCAACAAATCGACCGCCTCAGCGTAGGCGCCGCGGTGGAACGCCGCGAGGCCCTCGACTATCGGGATTCCGACTGTGCGATAGAGGCCGGCTGCTTCGACGCCGCTGGCCGCCGTCTCACGCATTGCCTTGAGCCGCCGCTCGACAGCGCTTGCCTCACCCGATCGCAACTCGGCCATCGCCGCGTGGATATCGGTGAAGACGAGGCATTTCCCGTCTGCATGCTCCTGCCACAAATCCGCCTGCTCCCGCCAGCGATCGCCGATGTCGCAGCCGAGCGTGTCGAGGCGCCACAGCAGAGCCGTGGCGTTGGTGAGGCTGAGGGCGACGGGGCGCTGCGTGGCGCGCATCGGCCCGTCATAAAGTGCCAATGCCGCGTCGTATTGTCCGAGTTCCAGGTGGAACAGCGCCTTGTGCCACCAGATATGGACCTGGTTCATGTGGCTGGGGGTTGACCACAGCGCCTCGCGCGCCGCCATCCACCCGAGGCCGTCTTCCGGGCGCCCGGTCATTTCCATCACATGTGCCACAGTGTGATGCGGCCAGAAGCTCAACGGTTCGAGTTCGGCGGCTTCGCGTGATTCGTCCTCGGCCCTTCTGTAATCGCCGGCTTCCTCCAGCCCGAAGCCGTGCATGGCGAGCAAGGTCCCGTAACCGGGCTGGTCCTTGGACCAGAATGGCAGTGCCCGCGCCGACCGATCCCGGACCCATGGGAAGCGTCCGAGGAACCCGTCGGTCACCGCGGCACCCTGATGCGCCACAAGGTCGAACGGGTAGCGCATCAGGTGGCGGTCGAGCACCGCCACGGCGGCGGCGCGGGCGCCGTGGACCAAATGGGAGAGCGCGGCGAGGTGGGATTGCTCACGCTCGTTCAACGTCAGGGGCCGGGCGGTTTCGACCAACACCTCGACCTGGGTCAGCAAGCCAGGGTCGTTCGCCAGGGCGTACACCCAGGCTTTTCCGAGATGCGCCATGGCGAAGTCGGGGGCGGCCTGCCGCGCCGTGTCGAACAGGCCTGGGGCGTCGCCGTGGACGAGGTTGAACGCCCGCACTGCCTGATCGTATGCGGTGACGGCCGCTCCCGTCGCGCCGGAGAGGTGATGTCCCTGGGCGTCCTGGGTCATGGCCGCAAAACTATGCCGGGAGTTGACGGGACGGTCGGGACGGTGCGGCCGCCATCGCCGCCTCGATCTTGTCGGGGCGGGTGAAGGCGAGGTATTCGGCCGCGAATTCCGGCGGCAGGATCTCGACCATCGATTCGTTCTCGAGCCACACTTCGATCACGTGGAAGGGGCCGCGGTTGCAGCGGAAGCATTGCCAGCCTTCGCGGCGCGCAATCGCTTCGACCGTATCCGCTTCGGCGGCGACGCTGAGCGCGAAATGGGTCGGGCCATAACCGCGCGCTTCCGGCCTCTTCGCAAAGCCCGCGCCGTCGCTACCTCCCGGCTGGAGCTCCGTTCCCGCCGGATAGACTTCGACGCCCGATCCGTGCTCGTCGCGCTGAAGCGCAAAGAAGCTTCCCGGATTGGGCGGGAACGGAACCGCGACACCGCCCATGAACTCGGCCAAGACCCCGGCGACGTGCTTCGGATCGCGCGCAGCGATGGATAAATGATGGATCATCGTTTCCTCTCGGGTTTTCCGGAGCAATGCATAGCACGACGGCTCGACGGATCGGAATACCGGGTCGCGGCGTTCGCCGACGGCTGCGCGGTTGCGATCGATCAAGCACGGAGGGCGCGGTGCCAGATCCAAACTCGGCGACACCATATCGGCTTTCGGCGCTACGCGAAAAAGGCGTCCTGATCAGGTTGGCGGTGATCGGGATCGCCGTCTTGATCGTGGTGGGATGCTTTGCCTTTGTCGGCGGCTGGCTCTCTCCGCATCGCCTGACGCAGGCACGGATGATCGATCGCTTCGAAGAGGTCAACGGCGTCTGGCCAGGTTTCCGCCGCAACCACGCCAAGAGCGTTTGCATCGCCGGTTACTTCGACAGCAATGGGGACGGTGTGCGGCTCTCCAAGGCCGCGGTCTTTCGGGCCGGACGGGTGCCCGTCATCGGGCGTTTCTCGCTCGCCGGCGGCCAGCCCTACGTGGCCGACGGTCCGGCGGCGGTGCGCGCCATGGGGCTCAGCTTTCGCCCGCCCAGCGGCGAGGAGTGGCGGACGGCCATGATCGATATACCGGTCTTTATCGTCAAAGACCCCGAGGGCTTCTACGAGCAATTGCTCGCCTCGAAGCCAGAGCCCGCGACGGGCAAGCCCGACCCGGCAAAAATGAAGGACTTTCTCGCTCGCCACCCCGAAACCAGCCGGGCGTTGCAGATCGTACAGGCCAAGCCGTTCTCCTCCGGATTTGCCAACACCAGCTACAACGGCCTCGATGCTTTCCGCTTCGTCAACGCCGCTGGCGCCGCGGCGCCGGTTCGTTGGTCGATGGTGGCGGTCGAGCGGTTCGAGCCGGAAACGCCTGCTCAGTCTGTGGCGCAAGACAAGAATTACCTCTTCGACGCCGTGATCGCAGGCATCGAACGGGCGCCGATCGAATGGCACGTGGTCGTCACGATCGGCCAGCCCGGCGATTCTACCGACGACGCGACAATTCCATGCCCGAGCAATCGCCAGCAGGTCGATGTCGGCACGCTGACGATCAACCATATCGAGGGCGAAGCGCCAGGCAACTGCCGTGACATCAATTTCGACCCGCTGGTGCTGCCCTCGGGGATAGAGCCGTCCGACGACCCACTGCTTAGCGCGCGATCGGCGGCCTATTCCACATCCTTCACCCGGCGCGCAGGCGAGAAGAAAGAACCGAGCGCAGTCCAGATTTCCGACGATGGCAAGGGGGCGTGACCATGGCGCAGCACCTGCAGTTCCCGACATTCTCCCGAATCCTGCATTGGACCATGGCAGTGATGGTCCTGGCGATGCTGTCCATCGGCATCGGCATGGTTGCATCGCTGTCGGACTATCATTGGCTGGTCTCGATCCATAAGCCGCTGGGCGTCTTGATCCTCATTCTTGTAGCAATCCGGCTGGTAAACCGACTGGTCAATCCGGCTCCGCCCCTACCCGAGGGTATCCCGGCCTGGCAGCGCTTCGCGGCATATGCGTCGCACGTCGTCTTGTATGCACTGATGTTCGCTTTGCCGCTCGTCGGCTGGGGGATGCTGTCGGCGGCCCGTTATCCGATCGTGCACTATGGGTCGCTCCAACTGCCGCCGATCCTGCCGCATGACGCCGCACTGTACGCGGTGCTACGAACGGCGCACACTGTTCTGGCATTTCTGCTTTTCGCGACGTTCATTGCTCATTTCAGCGCCGCCCCGATGCACGCGCTGATCTACCGGGATGGCGTCTTTCAGAGCATGGCGTCTTGGAGGACGCGCTCCGGCAAATTTGCTGTCGCGACGCAGGACTGAGCGCTGACCGCTTCAAGGCTCTGCGAATGTCAACGATCACGCAAGCTCAGGTTTAGCTATGTGCCGGACCAGCGGGAAACTTCAGCAGCCACGAGGATGACGACCGACCCGACACCCAGTGTCGTTTCCGCAACCCTCCACCCAAAGAGGCTGGACCCCGCCACTCAAACCGAGAACGAGGCCGGCGAAAACGTGGCGCGGGTTCGCCTCGGTTCGTACGAGTTCAAGTTCAAAAAGAAGGGCGTTTCGCGCTTCGATCTGCGCGATCCCTACCACCTCGCCGTTGCCCTGACCTGGCCGCAATTCCTCGCAGCCTTGCTCGCGCTTTATCTGTCGGTGAATCTCGTCTTCGCCACGCTCTTCTGGCTGGTTCCCGGTTCGGTGGCGAATGCTCGGCTCAATAGCTTCGCCGACGCCTTCTTCTTCAGCATCGAGACGCTGGCAACGGTCGGCTATGGCGAGATGTATCCGGGATCACCGTATGGCCGTGTCGTTGCGGCGACCGAGATCGTATGCGGGCTCGGGTTCACCGCCATCCTGACCGGCCTCACCTTCGTCCGCTTCTCGCGGCCGAGGGCCAAGTTGGTCTTCGCCGCCAATCCGGTGGTGGCGATGCACAACGGCAAACCGACCTTGATGGTGCGGATCGGCAACGGGCGCGCAGGCGTGCTTGCGGAGGCGAAGGCGCAGCTGAACGTCCTACTCACCGAAACCACTGCGGCGGGCAAGCTGTTCCCCCGTGCGCAGGAGCTGCGTCTCGAGCGGACGCACATTCCGATCTTTCCACTTTTCTGGACACTGATGCATGTGCTGGACGAGCGCAGCCCATTGCACGGCTACGATATGGCGCGAGCGATCGAGACGGACGCGCGAGTGTTCCTGACGCTCGAAGCGCGCGACCCGACGCTCGCGACATTGGTGCACGAGATCCGCACCTATGCGGCGGAGGATATCCGCTTCGGCATGCGCTATACGGATGTTGTGACCGTGGAAGAAGACGGCACGCCGGTGTTGGACCTGACGAGGATCGGAGCGTTGGAGCCCGATGTCGGCGACCGTCAGGAACCGGGTTGGACGGAGCGGGAGGAAGAACGCGAATAGACGGCCGCGTCGATCCGATATAGCGTCCGCGTCGTCCTGAACGCTTAAGGACGAAGCCGCCGGAGCCGGTGCAGGGACGGCCCACGGCGTGATAGTAGCGGTGAACAAGCGCTACGACGATTTGTTCCCGGCGCGATGATCCGGCGTCGACGTGCCGGTCGATGGATCGTTCGGTGATATGGCGAGGGGAAACACGCCGTTGCGAACGCGCGATAATCGTAAGAGGCCGACTAATCCGAGGCGCGCGCTCGCCGGCGGCGCACGGTGGATTGGCTCGGCGATCCTACTCGGGTTGCTGATGCCCTGCCCCGCCGCCGTCGCGCAGACGCAGCCGATGGAAGACGCACCGGACACGATGGAGGCGCGCCTGCGCGCCTGCGAGCCCTGTCACGGCCGGCAGGGCGAGGGGACAAACAACGACTATTTCCCACGCCTCGCCGGCAAGCCGGCTGGCTATCTGATGAACCAGTTGGTCGCGTTTCGCGACGGGCGCCGCCGCTATCCCCCGATGAACTACCTGCTCGAGTATCAATCCGCCTCCTACTTGCAGAAGATTGCGGAATATTTCGCTGCCT
>DATEQL010000392.1:0-9387 GCA_035272665.1 Allostellaceae bacterium | reverse complement strand
ACCGGCGCTGGCGTCTGCGCCTCGCGGTGACGCCGGACACGGCTCGCCGGCATGCCCGTCACTGGCGCCGAGGCGTCGAGGCCGTCGGCCAGGGTGGCGGCGATTTGGGCATTCGCATGCGACGCGCGCTCGCCGCCTGCCAGCCCGGCCCGGTGGTGCTCGTCGGCGGCGACATCCCGGCGCTCACCGCCTGCTACGTCGCCGCGGCCTTCCGCCTGCTCGGCGGCTGCGACCTCGTCTTCGGCCCAGCCGAGGATGGCGGGTTCTGGCTCGTCGGCGCCCGCCGCTCACGGCACCTGCCGCCGATGTTCGAACGGGTGCGATGGTCGGGCCCCTATGCGCTTGCCGACACGCTCGCCGGGCTGCCGCGGAGGGTCACGGTCGGCTTTGTCGATCGACTCGAAGACGTCGACGACGGCGAGGCCTATCGCCGCCTCATGCCGCGCCGCGGGTTCTGATTAACCCTTGAGGTGCTCCTGCAGGCGCGGCATCAGCTCGACGAAATTGCACGGGCGGAAGCGGTTGTCGAGCTGGTGGACGAGGATGCCTTCCCAGGCGTCGCGGCAGGCGCTGGGCGAGCCCGGCAGGGCGAAGAGATAGGTGCCGCCGGCGACCCCGGCGGTCGCCCGGCTCTGGATCGTCGAGGTCCCGACCTTGTCGTAGCTGAGCCAGCGGAAGAGCTCGCCGAACCCGGCGATCTCCTTTTCATAGACGCTGTGGAAGGCCTCGGGCGTCACGTCGCGCCCGGTGACCCCGGTTCCGCCGGTCGAGATCACGACGTCGATCGCCGGATCGGCGATCCATGCCTTCAGCTGGGCGACGATCTCGGCCTGCTCGTCGCGGACGATGCGGCGCGCGGCGATATGGTGGCCGGCGGTCGTGGCGAGATCGGCAAGCGTAGCGCCGGAGCGGTCCTGCGCCGCGTTGCGGCTGTCGGAAACCGTCAGCAACGCGATGTTGACGGGCAGGAAGGGACGACTTTCATCGAGCCGCGGCATAAGGGTCGCCTCCTTGGGTCAGCATATGTTGAACGAGATTGCTGCGCTTCGCTCGCAATGACAACGCTGTCATTGCGAGGCGCGCAGCGACGAAGCAATCTGGCGCCGCCTGAGGAGGATCGAGCGATGGAAATCGCCGGAAGCGAGAACCTGGACGTGATCGTGGTCGGGGCCGGCAATGCCGCGACTTGTGCCGCACTCTCGGCGCGCGAGGCGGGTGCCCGTGTGCTGATGCTGGAGATCGCCCCCGAGGAGGCCCGCGGCGGGAATTCTTGCTTCACCGGCGGCGCCTTCCGCGTCGTCTATCACGGCGCCCAAGATCTCGCGCGCCTGATCCCCGACATGAACGAGACCGAGGTCAGGGACGTCGATTTCGGCACTTATACCGAGGAAGAATATTTCGACGATATGGGCCGGGTGACCCAGTATCGCTGCGACCCCGACCTGACCGAGATCCTGATCCGGCAGAGCTTCGATACCGCGGTGTGGATGCGCGAGAAGGGCGTCAAGTTTCAGCTCGGGCTCGGCCGCCAGGCGTTCCGGGTCGACGGCAAGTTCAAGTTCTGGGGCGGGCTCGCCTGCCACATCTGGGGCGGCGGCAAGGAGCTGATGAAGGCGCTGCACGCGCGTGCCGCACGCGACGGGATCACGGTCCTCTACGAGACGCCGGTGATCGGCCTCCTACAGGGCGACAGCGGCGTCGAAGGGGTACGCGTGCGCCATCGGGGCCATATCCACGACCTGCGCGCCAAGGCGGTGATCCTCGCCTGCGGCGGTTTCGAAGCCAATGCCGAGATGCGCGCGCGGTATCTCGGTCCCAACTGGGACCTCGCCAAGGTGCGCGGCTCGCGTTTCAACACCGGGCAGGGGCTGAAGATGGCGCTCGATCTCGGCGCCGCCGTCGCCGGGCACTGGTCGGGGGCGCACGCCGTCGCCTGGGATCTGAACGCCCCGCCCTTCGGCGACCTCGATGTCGGCGACCGCTTCCAAAAGCACAACTACCCGTTCGGCATCGTCGTCAACGCCCGCGGAGAACGCTTCCTCGACGAGGGCCTCGACTTCCACAGCTACACCTACGCCAAATACGGCGGCGAGATCCTGAACCAACCCGGCATGTTCGCCTGGCAGATCTTCGACCAGAAGGTCGTCCATCTGTTGCGCGAGGAATACCGCATCCCGCGCATCACCAAGGAGAAGGCCGACAGTTTCGAGGCCCTGGCCGACCGTCTCGAGGGTGTGGAGGCGCGCCGGTTTTTGGAGACGGTGCGGGCATTCAACGCGGCGTCGCGGCCCGAGGTGCCGTTCAACCCGAACATCCGCGACGGGCTCGCAACGAGCGGCCTGGCGATCGACAAGACCAATTGGGCCCAGCGTCTCGATCAGCCACCCTACGAAGCCTACGCCGTGACCACCGGCATCACCTTCACTTTCGGCGGGCTCAAGATCTCCAATGATGGCCAGGTCGAGGACACGACCGGCCACCCGATCCCCGGGCTCTGGGCCGCCGGCGAGATCGTCGGCGGGCTCTACTACCACAATTACGCCAGCGGCACCGGGTTGATGGCGGGCGCCGTCTTTGGCCGTATCGCCGGCAGGAGTGCGGCCGTCTTCGGTACGAGATGAGCGGGCCCGTCAAACCTGTAAGGGGATGGAGCTGGGCCCCCAACCGTCGTTCTGACCATCCAGGAACAAGAATAACTTTGCTTAGCTCGTAAGGTCAGCCAAGCTCTTCAGAAGGCGCAAATTCCGACCGGCACCGGCTAATCAGAATCACCACGGAGGACCTCCAGCTGTGAGCCTTGCAAGCGCGCGAGCAAGCACTTTATCCGGACGCTCACAGAATGTCCGCGCCGAGCCCAAATATCGCTGTATGTCTCGTTGAGTAGGTTGCGCTGCGAAATCTCCATGCGCGATGCTATTGCGTATGTCAACTAACTCTTGGACCCCTAACCACAGCTGGCCACGAGCGCTGCGCCGTCGCGTTATCCTGGTAAAGATATCATCTATATTCCAATACCGATAATAGCGCCGGAGATCCGCGGGCTTTGGCGCGGTAAGCCAAGCCAAAAGCCTCTCGTGAGAAAGCGTCCCATGACGATCTGATTCCCACAGCCACCCGTCCTCTGCGACAAAGGTCGCAAGCTTTTGCGATCGATTCTCCCAACCTGTCTCACAAAGATCATCAATCGGATACCTGGAATGGAGAAGCTTGAGACTGTTAGGAAGCACAGATGACGCAAGTCTTTTGGTGTTAAGAAACGCTACGGCCTCCTCATTAACTGTATATAAATAGCGCTCGAAGTGAGAAGATAGGAGAACTACCTGCGCTCGACCAACTGCACGAGCGGTTCGGAGATCACCCCGACGCAGTGATGGCCGCGCGACAACAACAAGATCGTCTATTCTTCCAATGCAATTTTGGATAAAAGTAATGATGCTGATGGCATTATTATCGAGATAAATCATACGGAACGTCAATGCCAACCCTCGCCTGCGTTAGGGCGCCTACTGTTTCACGAATACGTTTGAGTGTTCTTGCCCTATCGCCCGTCGCTCGTTGGATCGCATCCAAAAAAGACTCGTCAGCGAACAGACTGGACAGCTCTTTCCTCACCCTCACGATATCAACGTGTTCCGGACTCGATGTCGTCCACAGGGATGCCAGCATCTGGGCATCAAAGAGCGCGCGGTTTACGATAGGTTCGATAGTGTTTCCATCTGCGTCGGCTATCCTAAATGCGGCGGCTCCGAGGAGGCGGTGCACGGTTGTAACAGCTTTCTCAAATACTGATCGGAATCGTAGGATGTCCGAGTTATTTCGGTCCTTGTATTTACGCATGAACTCATTGAGGAAGCGTTTGAGCGGAGTGGGTACTGACCGAGTTCGAAGTGCAGAGATAAGAATCGCAGTATAAGCTCCTCATCAACCATACGCCGTCGTGGGACCTTGGTTCCTATCAGTTGTTTCCTGAACTCAGACGTCTTCGCGAGCTCGTGAAGCAAATTATTGAATGGCCCTCGATAAATAGAATTACGTAACTCTTGGGCGTTTAGCAGAATCGCGCCTGTATTTAGGCGCTCATAAATTTCAAATCTCATATTGGGGTGCGAATCTATAGATATTAAAATTGTTCTTAGGGTTCGCATTTTGAGGAAGCGTTGCTCCCGCTCCGGGAGTTGATGAAAGCGTAGACCTTTGTACTCGCGAAGAACGGCTATACCGCTGAGCGAGAATTCGTTATTTACATAGCGTACAATAGACCGGACGCGCTGGTGGCCATCAATAATCTCGTATTTCGCCTCTTGATTCTCTGCGAAATAGAGTGCTGGAATCGGGATGTTCAGGACAAGCGATTCGATGAGGCGACTGGCTTTACCGTTGTCCCATACGTATTCGCGCTGTATATCTGGTAGAATGAGGACTTTTTCTCCCCATTGTTCAATCAATGTTTGCACGGAGAGATCGACAGGCTGCGTCACCACGAGGCGCTCGGCGGGAGGAAAGTCGAATGGCTCCTCTCCTTCCATCTCTCCCAAATCGGCGGGAGCGTCGTCATCTGACTCGGGTCGCATGCAATCCTCCGAGCATCTCGGCAACTCGATGTAACATAATCTACGGAGATCGTCAGGGATGGGTGCCACAGGCTCCCGTCGCAGAACCATCTTTCAACGGTTCAGGGCTACGTTTATAGTGCAGCTCTAATGCCCGTCAGAGTTGTTGTCGCGCTAACGGACCCTGAGTGGTTTCAACACCTCCAGGGGAAGCCCGCCCTCTCGGAGGTGAACTTCTGGGCTCCCTCGGGTCGATCCTTCCGGACACTCACCGCTGGTGAAGTGTTCCTATTCAGATTGCATGCGCCCTATCGCGTCATTGTAGGCGGCGGATCTTCTTCGTGCACGCGGATACATTACCGTGCTCGCTGGCTTGGGAGGCGTTCGGCGAGGCGAATGGGGCGGCGACCCTGGCGCAAATGCGAGCAAGGATTGCCCGCTACCGTAAGGTTGCGCCCGATGAGCGAACTGACTTTGTCATCGGCTGTCGCATTCTGACGCAGCCGTTCTTTCTGCCAGAGAGTGAGTGGTTCGAGCCGCCTAATTGGCCGCCGCATTTTCAGGGCTTCAAGACCTACAGCACCGAGGACTCCGACGGTTTGATGCTATGGGAACTCGCCCAGCCGCACGTTCAGCCCGCCGCTGCGTATCGTACCTCGTCAGCGCAAATCGGTGCGTCAGATGTGCCGATGGCGCGTTGGGGTGAACCGGCGTTGATTCGACCCCGCCTCGGGCAGGGGGCTTTCCGTATCATCGTTACTGATAACTACGACCGGCGTTGCGCGGTTACCGGGGAGAGGACCCTTCCGGCATTGGACGCGGCGCATATTCGCCCGTATGCCGATCACGGCGAACATGAACCGAGCAACGGGCTCCTTCTTCGTCGTGACATCCACAGCCTGTTCGATCGGGGCTATGTGACTGTGACGCCTGCCCACCACTTCGAGGTAAGCCGGCGGATACGTGATGAATTCGAAAACGGACGCGACTACTACGCAATGCACGGCACCGCGATTAGGGTACCTGACCGTAGTGAGTTACGGCCCGACCTGGATGCCCTGAGGTGGCATAACGAGAATAGATTTCTCGGATAGGCACCCGCCGTGGAGCGTGACCGTGTTACTCTGATGTCGCAATTACCGGCGGCCTCGGCTGATGGCGGCGCCATTTTCGGCCGCACTGCCGACCGACAAGCCCCGGGCTAGGCAAGCTGAAAGATTAAGATCCGCCGTCGAGCCAAAAGCGATCAGGAGGGGGAGAGTATTGCGATAATCATAATCAGAAAATTGCCTTATTCATATTTCATAATTCTGGCCGAGGCTCGGAAACAGACCGCGAATGGGTGAGGATGGAGATGGCTGGCGGGCGTTCAACTGCCATTTCAACCGAAGGGGGAGATTTTGCTGCAGATTTGCTGCAGGTGCAGCGATGCGCAATAATCGATGCAACTTTTCATAGCAGCCGGCGGCATACCACGGGCGCCTATCGGCCCTGCCGAGGTCGTCATCGCGACCTCGGCAGGGCGGTTGGGGGAGGTGAGATACGGGAGTCGGGCATAAATTCGGACTTGGAGGTCGAGCATGAGCGAGCCGGCGACCAGGAGAATGACCGTGGCGGAGTTCCTCCGTTGGGAGGACGGCACCGATACCCGCTACGAATTGCTGGCTGGAGCCCCGGTGGCGATGGCGCCGCCCCCGGTCGCGCACGGGATGTTGGCCGCTCGGCTCTGTGCCAATATCGAGCCGGCACTCCAATCCCGACGGCCTTGTGTGGCGCAACTCAAGCCCGCTATCGCCGCGCCCGACCGAGACGACACCTGCTATATCGCGGACATCGCGGTAAGCTGCACTCCGCCGGAGCGCGGTCAGCAGCTGCTCCAAGATCCGCTGCTGCTCGTCGAAATCCTGTCGCCGGGAACCGCACTCTGCGATCGGCAAACCAAGGTTGCCGATTACCGCCGCATCCCGAGCGTTGAGGAGATCCTGCTGATCGATTCGGCGAGCGTCTTCGCCGAGGTGCTCCGGCGCGAGGGCGATCGGTGGATCAGCGGGATCGTCCACGGTCCGCTGGCGACACTGTCGCTCGCCTCGATCGGGCTCACGGCAACCCTGTCCGATCTCTATGAGGGGATCGACGTCCCCGACGCGGCAATCCTGACCTCCGCATAACAGGAGATCGGATCTTCCTCGGGCACTCCACTCCCGGATGTGCTAGGGTCGCGTTGCCGCCCGACCACGCCATTTGAACCCAGCTTCCCGAAGCGAATCTCTTCCATGCGCCTGTTCCGGTTTTTCGAAAGCCTGCTCGAACCGACCGCAATGCCGACGCAGGGGCCCCCGCCGGCGGGTCTGGCCGCGTTCTACTGGCATTATGCGCGGCAGGCGCGCGGGCTGGTCGCGGCCCTCTTCGTCGCCGGCGGTATCGTCGCGCTGATCGACACGACGATACCGGTATTCGTCGGCCGGGTGATCACGCTCGTCTCCAGCCACGAGCCGGGCTCGCTGCTCCGCGATTCGTGGCCGCCGCTCCTCGGCATGGCGTTCGTTCTGCTGGTCGCGCGGCCCCTGGCGATGCTGCTGCAGAACATGCTGACCAACCAGGCGATCATCCCCGGGTTCTCCAACCTGATCCGCTGGCAGAGCCACTGGCACGTGGTGCGGCAGAGCTGGAGCTTCTTTCAGAACGATTTTGCCGGGCGAATCGCGCAGCGCGTCATGCAAACCGGCCCGTCGCTGCGCGAAAGCGTCGTCTCGGCCACCACGGCGGTCTGGTACATCGTCGTTTATGGCGGCGGCGCGATCACCTTGCTCGCCGCCAACGACTCCCGATTGGCGATCCCGGTAGTGCTGTGGTTCGCCGGCTACGCGGCGCTGCTGCGCGTGTTTGTCCCGCGCCTGCGCACCCGCTCGCGGCACATGTCGGAGACGCGTTCGGCGCTGACCGGCCGGGTCGTCGACAGCTACACCAACATCTTGACCGTCAAGCTGTTCGCCCGGCCGCGCGACGAAGACGAGTTCGTGCGGGCCTCGATGGACGACCTGACCGACGCCTTCCGCCAGCAGACGCGGCTGACGACACTGCTCGGGCTCTGCCTCGCGGTGCTGAACGCGAGCATGGTGGTGGCCACCGGCGGGTTGGCGATTTGGCTCTGGAACGACGGGCATATCGTGGTCGGCACCGTTGCGATGGCGTTGCCGCTGACCTGGCACATCGCCGCGATCGCCGGCTGGGTGGCGCAGAACGTTGCGACGATCTTCGAGAATATCGGTGTCGTGCAAGAAGGCATGCGGTCGATCGCGGTACCCCGCCAGATGCCGGACCGGCCCGACGCCGTCGCCTTGCAGGTCGTGCGCGGGGCCGTGCGCTTCGAAGGGGTGCGCTTCGGATACGGGACCGCAAAGGGCGTCCTACACGGGATCGACCTCGCGGTGGCACCCGGCGAACGCGTCGGCCTCGTCGGGCGGTCGGGCGCCGGGAAGTCGACCCTGGTCAACCTGCTGCTGCGCTTTTACGAGATCGAGGCCGGTCGAATCCTGATCGACGGTCAGGACATCGCGCTGGTGACCCAGGAAAGCCTGCGCGCCCATATCGCGATGGTGACGCAGGACACCTCGCTGCTGCATCGCTCGATCCGCGACAACATCCGGTATGGCAGGCTGCAGGCGAGCGAGTGGGAGGTGCGGCGCGCCGCGGCGCAGGCGCACGCGCTCGAATTCATCGAGGGGCTCGAGGACTGGTATGACCGCCGCAGCTTCGACGCCCATGTCGGCGAGCGCGGCGTCAAGCTGTCGGCCGGGCAGCGCCAGCGCATCGCGCTCGCCCGGGTCATTCTCAAGGACGCGCCGATCCTGGTGCTCGACGAGGCGACCTCCTCGCTCGATTCGGAGGTCGAGGCCGCGATCCAGGAGCAGCTCGACAGCCTGATGCGCGGGCGAACGGTCATCGCCATCGCCCACCGGCTCTCAACGATCGCGCGCATGGATCGTCTGGTCGTGCTCGACCAGGGGCGGATCGCCGAAGAAGGCACGCATGCCCAACTGCTCGCCCGCGGCGGCACCTACGCGCGGCTGTGGCAGCGGCAGTCCGGCGGGTTTACCGACGTCGACGCCGCGATCCCGCTCGACGCCGCCGCGGCCGAATAGCGGACTGAGCCCGCCTCGGCCGGAAAATCGCCATATATGAGTGGCGCAAGATCAGAAATGAGCGAACCGGCGATCAGACCTATGAGCGTCGACGAGTTCCTGCTCTGGGAGGACGGAACCGATACGCGCTACGAGCTCCTTTGGGGCGTACCGACGGCGATGGCTCCGCCCGCCGAAGCGCATCGCATGCTAGCGATGCGACTAGGCTCGTGGGTCGATGCTGCTCTCGCAAACCGACGTCCCTGCAACGCTCAGAATGAAGCCGGGGTCAGCCATCCCCATCGCTCGGATTCGTTCTTTGTCGCTGATATCGCCGTCACCTGTCAGCCAAACGAGCGCCGCCGGCAAGCGATCAAGGATCCCATATTGCTCGTCGAAACCCTGTCTCCCGGGACCGAAAGGCATGACCGGCAGATAAAGCTCCCGGCCTACCGCGACATCGAGAGCGTCGAAGAAATCCTGCTTATCGACTCCGAAAGCTTTTACGCCGAAATACTCCGGCGCGAGGGCGACCGCTGGATGACCGAGCTGGTTCGGGGTCGCGACGCGGTCCTTCGCCTCTCCTCGGTCGACGCGCAGATCGCGATGGCGGAGCTCTATGAAGGAATCGACATCGATGCCGAGAACGCGGCCTGAGACGCGGCAACCGTCACTTTCACGGACCCGCCCCGGCACGTGATCTATCGTCTCTACTC
>DATEQL010000391.1:0-2438 GCA_035272665.1 Allostellaceae bacterium | reverse complement strand
GCCAAACCGCCGTGAACCTCGACGGCGTGTTCTTGTCGGTGAAGTACGCCGTTCCGGCTCTACGCCGCGCCGGCGGCGGCTCAATCATCATCACGTCGTCGGTGGCTGGTCTCAGAGGATCGGCTGGTTTGGCCGGCTACTGCGCTACAAAGGGAGGCGTGCGGCTGTTTGCCAAGGCGGTCGCGATGGAGCACGCAGCAGACAACATCAGGGTCAATACCGTGCATCCTGGTGTCATCGACACGCCGATCTGGACGAAGTTATCGGTGTCTGGCGGGCGCAATACGCCAATCGATCCGCACGAGGTGGCCGGAGCCGGGGGTGCCGCTCGGCCGAGCTGGCCAGGCGCGGGACATCGCCAATGGCGTGCTGTTCCTGGCCTCTGACACGTCGAGCTATATGACGGGCGCGGAACTCGTGATCGACGGCGGCATGACAGGCGGCGCACGCCCCCGCTGGAGCTGACCCTAATGCGGCAGTGAATGGTTAGCCGCCGCCTGTCGCTGCTTCAGGGTTTGTGCACGTCGGGACCCGACATCGCGGCCCTCGGCCAGCGCCAACCGCGCCCGTTGCCGCGCGAGATGCAGGTGGTCTTTCACGACCCGTTCTCGAGCCTGTCGCCGCGGCTCTCGGTCACGCAGATCGTCGAAGAGGGGTTGAGGTGCATCGCCTGGCGACGAGCGGCGCGAAGCGCCGGCGGCTGATCGAGACCGCGCTGGGTCGAGGTCGGGCTCGACCCCGAGGCCGCCTAGCGCTACCCGCACGAGTTCTCGGGCGGCCAGCGCCAGCGCATCGCGATCGCCCGCGCGCTGGTCCTGAAGCCGCGCTTTGTCGTGCTCGACGAGCCGACCTCGGCCTTGGATATGTCGGTGCAGGCGCAGATCGTCGAGTTGTTGCGCGAATTGCAGACCCGGCACGGCCTCGCCTATCTCTTCATCAGCCACGATCTGCGGGTCGTGCGCGCTTTGGCGCACGAGATCCTGGTCATGAAGGACGGCCGGATCGTCGAGGCCGGCCCGACCGAGCGGGTGATGACCGCTCCCGAGCATCCCTACACGTGCGCCCTGATGGCCGCCGCCTTCGACCTCGCCGCGGTGCCCGCGTAATGTCTGGGGGCCATCGTGCCGCTTTTGGTATTGCTCGAATGTTCTAATCTAACTGTCCGACCGGAAATCAGTAACGATCTTTCGATGCTTACGATCCGTCCCGAGACCGATGGCCCTCGGCCGGGCTCGTCCCGGCCATCCACGACTTCGCCCCCGAAGGGCACCAGTCATGTGGATTTTAGTAAGGCCGAGGCTGTCTACTGAGTTCCGCTGCCGATCCGCTGCTGACCCCGTTCCGGCACCCCAAAATGCGCGCGATTTCCGCTGTCGGCCGGCTCGGCTAAATCGGCTTCAACGGATTGATTGCAAATAGATTCTTACCCCTGACCGGGCAATTTTTGGCGGCGAAAACGCAATTTTCCGCTGCGGACAGGGGAATTGCGACGGCTTCGTCATCGTCGGGGCCGGGCGGATAAAGTGAGCGGATCCCGCTGGGCCAGCCCCGGTGCTTCGCGGAGGCCGAGTTGCCGAGCGGCTGATGGCCGCGCAATGCTCGTGCCTCCGCCGATCAGCGCGGCGTTCGACCTCGCCGCGACTTCCGCGTAAGCTGTTGCCGACCAGGTAGCGGGAATCCATCGCAAGATGAAGCTCGGGGATCGAGGCTTTGCGGCCTCGGTGGCATCCGGCGACGAGAGCTGGCGGCCGTGCGCCGGCTAGAGGAGCGGAGCATCGGTGGCGACCATCGACGCTGATCACCCGTCGCTGGCTGCCCGCGTTTCCGGTTGGTTCGGCCGCGGCAGCAGAAACCGGGCGGACGCGATCCAGGAGCGTCCGCGGCGGAGGCTGACTTGGCCGTTGCGCGGGCTTCTCGCCGCTTCGCTCGCCGTGCCGCTGTTCTTGCTGGCGATCGCCGCCGGGCAGAATTTTCGCTTTGTCCAGCGTCAGGCCGAACAACGGGTGATGATCGAGGCCGGCGAACTGCACGAGCAAGCGCTCGATGCGCTCAAGACCTATGTCACCGTGCTTGCCTGGATCGATGCCCGGACCCGCGGGCTCGATTGGGACCGGATCGATCATGACGAGGAGCTGCACCGGTTCCTGTCGGATCTCGACACGTTGCCGCCGATCGACGAAGTCTGGATGGCGGATGCCGCCGGACACCCCCGGGTCAGCGGCCGCGCTTCTCCCATTCCGCCGATCGGCGTCTCCGACCGCGACTGCTTCGCCGCCGAACAGGAGCAGGACGTCGGAATCTTTGTCGGACGCGAGCAGATCGGGGCGCTCGTCCATGCACCCGAATTCGACATCTGCGAGCGCCGATCGACGCCGGACAAAAGGTTCAACGGGATCATCGTCGTTTCCGCCAAACCCGCCTACTTCAGCGAGTTCTAC
>DATEQL010000390.1:0-2832 GCA_035272665.1 Allostellaceae bacterium | reverse complement strand
GTGCGCCGCGTCGCACCGCGCCTCCTCGACGCGATCGATCGCGCCGTGGCCCTGTGCACCCGCACGCTCGACTTTTCGCGTGAAGGCGCGCCGCCATTGGCGCCGAGCCGTTTTCGCCTCGCGAGCCTGATCGACGAAGTCAGCCCCGGCCTTGGGCTTGCCGAGGACGGTCCGGCGATCGATTGCGCGATCCCGCTCGAGCTTACGGTCCGGGCCGATCGCGATCAGCTCTACCGAGTTCTGTTGAACCTCGCCCGCAACGCGGTCGAAGCCGGGGCGCACCGGCTCCGCTTCGCTGCGGCGCGCGAGGAGGGCATCATCGCGATCGAGATCGCCGATGACGGGCCGGGGCTGCCGCCAAAGGCGCGAGACAATTTGTTCCGTCCGTTTTTCGGCTCGGCTCGGCCCGGCGGCAGCGGGCTCGGCCTGGCGATCGCCCGTGAATTGGTGCGGGCGCATGGCGGCGAGCTGGCCCTCGTCTCGAGCACAGCGGCCGGCACGGCCTTTCGCTTGACCCTGCCCGCGCCGGCTGCTCGCCAGATCAGTCGAGCGCCACTGTCATTGCCTTGAGGTAACCCGTCTCGGGGAGAGCCGGGTGGATCGGGTGATCGGCATCGGCCCCGGAGACCCGCAGGATGCGCCCGCCGCGTCCGGCATCGCCCAATCCCCGCCGCACCGCCTCGGCAAACTCCGCCTCCCCGACATTGTACGAGCAGCAGGCGAGGAACAGGATGCCGCCGGTGGCGGTCGCCGAGGCGGCGAGCCGGGTCAGCTTGCGATAGCCGCGCAGTGCCGGCGGCACATCCTTGCGCGACTTGGCGAAGGAAGGCGGATCGGCGATGACGATGTCGAAGCGCTCGCCCGCAGCGGCGAACTGGGCGGCTTCGGCAAAGGCCTCGCCGCGCTGAAAGCTGCAGGTTTCGCCGACGCCGTTGAGTGCGGCCGCCTCGGCGGCGAGTTTGAGCGCCGGCTCGGAGCGGTCGATGCCGAGCACCGCGGCCGCACCGGCGCGCGCCGCCTGCACGGCGAAACCGCCGTTGAAGCAATAGAGGTCGAGGACGCGCGCATCGCGCGCCAACGCGGCGACAAAACGGCGGTTGTCGCGCTGGTCGAAAAACCAGCCGGTCTTCTGCCCTTCGAGCGGGTCGGCGAGGAACGCCGCGCCGTTCTCGCGGACGATAACCGGTGCGCCGAGCGTCCCCTTCGCCACCCGTGTCTCGGGAATCAGCCCTTCGAACGCGCGGGCCGGGCTGTCGTTGCGCAGCACGATGGCCTCTGGTGCCAAGAGTGCATCGAGCGCATCGAGCACCAGCGGCTCGAGCCGAGCCATGCCGGCGGCATTCGATTGGACGACGAGAACCCCGGCAAAGCGGTCGACGACGAGGCCTGGCAGCCCGTCGGCTTCGGCATGGACCAGGCGATAATAGGGCGCCTCGAAGAGCCGCTCGCGCAGCCGTAGCGCGCGCTCGAGTCGGCGCGCCAAAAAACGCCGGCCGATCGGCCGCGCCGCATCGCGGTCCAAGAGACGCGCCGCGACGAGGCTGTGCGGGTTGAACATTGCAACGCCGAGCGCACCCTGATCGGCCCGGCGCACGGTGACCAAGGTGCCCTGGCGCAGTTCCTTCGCCGCGGCGTCCATCCGCACCTCGTTCGAGTAGATCCACGGATGGCCGCCTTCCGGGCGCCTGTGCCGCCCGGGCAGCAAGGTGACCGAAGCGCGGGTAGCCGGGTCGTCCGCTGAGGTCTCGCCCGCGGCAGGCATCTCGAAGTTCATCCCGCTATCTTGCCCGCGCCGAAGGTTGCCGGCGAGACCCGATCTTCGACGGGGTGGGAATCCGGTGATCCGCCTTGCTTGTCGTCAGCCGGTGGAGTAGTTGTTGCCGCCCCGAAGCTGGCCCGCTTTCGGCACGCGCCCGTAGCTCAATTGGATAGAGCACCAGACTACGGATCTGGGGGTTAGGGGTTCGACTCCTCTCGGGCGCGCCAATCTTTGAACGGCTTTGGTCCACGACAACAGGCGATTCATCGCGGCTCGTGTGTTCGCGGACCTCATGCGTCTATCACCGGGGCAATTCTGCGCGCAGGCTAAGTCACCTGGCGTCAGCCAGATCGTGCAGTCTATGCAGCCGCTCGGAAAACCAAGCCGTCAGGCCATTCGTCGGCACGGCCTCGTCAATCTCGGTCGAGACGGTCGCGCGGCTGGCGGCTCCACGTCGCGCCAGCGCGCGACTGAGCTCCTGAGCTACTTGCGGGCGGGGCTCGAGAATTGGCGCAAGATCTTGCTTTGCCAGCTCATACACCGCGCTGGGAATAAGCGCGGTAATCTTTGCAATGCTGGGGGCTCCCGTCAACATCCCGATCTCTCCGTAATGATCGCCCGGTCCAAGCCGCGTCACTTCCATCTCGCCTTCGGTTTCGTCCCGCGTGAGCGAGAGGACACCAGCACCGACAATGAACAGCGAATGCACCACGCTGCCGGGTTCAATCAACGTCTCGCCTTCGTCGTAGGACCGTTGCTTGAGCTTTGTCGCGATTGTCTTACGCTCGTCGGCCGTCAAGGTGGCGAAGATGGTGACCAGATCCAGCGGCTTTTCGGCGTCGGTCTTTTGCCGCGAGACATCCTCTGGCTGCTGGTTCGCCCAATTGACGCCGGACACAACGAGATGCCGAAAGATCAAATCGAATAATTGGGAGCCAATTGCAGAATGAGCTGCGCGATGCAACGAATGACAATCAATATTATATAGTAATCGGTGTCCGCTTATTCAAGAAAGATAGAAGAAAAAGATTTTCTTTACAATACAGGCGTGTCACTTCATGGTTTTGTTGGGG
>DATEQL010000389.1:0-2225 GCA_035272665.1 Allostellaceae bacterium | reverse complement strand
CCGTCCTTGGTGGCGACGGGCCCGAAGACCGGCCGGCCGGGCGGCGCTACCGCAAACTGCGCCGCCTGGATCTCGCTCAGGGTCAGGCTCAGCATGCTTTCGAGCATCGAGACGTCGATCATCTGACCCTCCCCCGTCGCTTGGCGCTGATAGAGTGCCGTCATGATCGCGCCGAAGGCATAGGTGCCGGTCAGCACGTCGGCGATGTAGATCCCGCAATAATCCGGCCGCCGCATTTCGCCCTGATAGGCCATATGCGCCAGATCGTACCCCGAAGCGGCGTGGATCACCGGGGCATAGGCCGGCAATTCGGCCGAGGGGCCGGTCTGGCCGTAGCCCGAGATCGCGCAGTAGATCAATTCGGGCTTGATCGGCCTGAGGGCCTCGTAATCGAGCCCGAAGCGCCGCATCACACCCGGCCGGAAGTTCTCGACCACGATGTCGGCGGTGGCGACGAGCCGCCGCACCGCCTCGACCGCGCGCGGCGATTTGAGATCGAGAGAGACGCTCTTCTTGCCGGCGTTGAGCTGACCGAAGCTGGTGCTGGCGCCGCTGCGCAGTGGCGGGCGGGTGCGCATCATGTCGCCCTCGGGGGACTCGATCTTGACCACCTCGGCGCCGAGATCGGCCAACAGGCGGGTGCAGTGCGGGCCGGCGATCGTGGTGGTGAAATCGAGCACGCGAAGGCGATCCAAGGCGCTGGTCATCATTTATCTCCACCGGCTGAGCCGACGAGCAGGGTCGGGACGCGCGAGGAATGTCAAGCCGCGATCCGCCGCGCCGAATGTCGATTTTGGTCGCCGTGTCGCGGACCCGGCGACCGCCGCCGATCGAGCGACGGAGCCGTTTTTCCACGCTCTCGAATTTCCGTTGTTATTCGGTTGTTAGGGCGCCTTTTATTCGTTGATCGCCCGAAAAATTCCGTTGATCCGCCGAGTAACGAATTTGACACCCAAGTGCTTGAAATAATGCTCTCTTCGGCACCAACAACCGCTCCGTATCAGGCCAAAAACGCGATTTTCGCTGTATTGCGGGGGCCCAGGGGCGGCCGATCGCGGGCCGAGGAGAGACGCGACTTGCAATTTATCCCCTTCGGTGCCAAGAGAGCCGCCGGCATATGGAGGGAGGTCCAACGATGGCGTTTCGTAACATACAGGCCGGGATGGCGACCTATCGCGGACATGGGGGCGAGCGCGGCGACGCGTATTACGCGCATCCGGCCAATGTCGGCCCGCACCCCGGCGTCGTCGTGATCCATCACATGCCGGGTTGGGACGAATGGACCTGCGAGGTCGCCCGCAAATTCGCCCATCACGGCTATGCCGCGGTGGCACCGAGCCTCTATTTCCGTGTTGGCGACGGCGCGGACGAGGCGGTGGTCAGCAAGGTGCGCGAGAGCGGCGGCATTCCGGATGAGCAGATGCTCGGCGACGTGACCGGTGCCATCGACTTCCTGCGCTCGCAGCCGCATGCCAGCCAGAAGGTCGGCGTGATCGGCTTTTGCTCCGGCGGGCGGCAGACCTATCTCGTCGCCTGCAAGCTCTCCCATCTGATCCAGGGTGCGGTCGATTGCTGGGGCGGCAATGTCGTCGTCGACGACAAGTCACGGCTGACCAAGGCCCAGCCGGTGGCACCCGTCGATCTGACGGAAGGGATCAATTGTCCGCTGTTGGGACTCTTCGGTAACGAGGACCCGAACCCGACGGCGGATCAGGTCAACCGCACCGAGGCTGAACTGAAACGGCTCGGCAAGAACTACGAGTTCCACCGCTATGACGGCGCCGGCCACGCATTCTTTGCGCACTATCGCCCGAATTATCGCCCCGAGCAGGCGGTCGATGGCTGGCACAAGGTCTTTGGGTTCTTCCACAAGCATCTCGGCGCCCCGCGTACCTAGCGGCGACCCGGTCGGCCGATGATCGATGCGGCGATCGTCGGTCTCGGCCGGTGGGGTCAAACCCTCGTCGAGTCGGTTCAGGGCAAGAGCGGCGGGCTGCGCTTCACCCACGCGGTCAGCCGCAACCCCGATGGGCTCTGCGACTTCGCGGCCAGGCACCGGCTCGAGCTCGTCGGCGAGCTCGATCCGGTCCTCGCCGACCGCAGCATCGACGCGGTCGTGCTGGCGACGCCGCACTCGCTGCACCGTGACCAGATCATCGCTGTCGCCAAGGCGGGAAAGGCGGTCTTTTGCGAGAAGCCGCTGACCCTGAAAAAGGCCGACGCGG
>DATEQL010000388.1:0-5709 GCA_035272665.1 Allostellaceae bacterium | reverse complement strand
ACGCAAGGACCGGGTCGATGACGCGATGCATGCAACCCGGGCAGCGGTCGAGGAAGGCGTCGTTGCCGGCGGTGGCGTCACGTTCCTTTATGCAAGCAAGAGGCTCGGCCGGCTGAACCCCGAGAACGATGACCAGAAGGTCGGCATCGACATTGTGCGCCGGGCACTGCAGGCGCCGGCAAAGCAGATTTTTGCCAATGCCGGAGAGGATGGCTCAATAATCGTCGGCAAGCTCTTGGAGAAGGGCCAGGCCAATCACGGCTTTGACGCGCAGAACGGCACCTAAGTCGACATGGTGAAGGCTGGCATCATCGATCCGACGAAGGTCGTCCGTTTGGCGCTGCAGGGCGCAGCCTCGATCGCCGGCCTGCTCGTCACCACTGAGGCCATGGTCGCCGAGAAGCCGCAGAAGGGCACGCCGACAATGCCGGACGGCGGATTGGGCGGCGGGGGCTTCTGAGATCGATTGCATTCGCCTCACCACGGAGGGCTCGGCCCTCCGTGGCAATCCCGGGGTGGCGCGGAGTGGCGGTATGAACAAACAGCTGCTTCAACGTCGGGCTGTTGGTCTCAGTCCGGCAAAACCCGTTTTCCGGAAGCGGCGCCGACCCGCGCTTGCCGCAGAACGCCAAGCCCGCCGCCGAAGGAGCAGCACCACCTCGGGTCCGTTCCGATCGGACCGATCGGCGCACGCGGCCGCCCTTCCGCTGAATAGAGGAGCATCGCTTATTGTGGTCTTGCTGTTGTCGCTCGGGCTGTGGGCGGCAATCTCGGGAGCTGTCGCTTCGTTGGCTTCAGCTGTGCTGGGATAACCGAGTCCCCTGTGCCCGGCGTGGGAACGTTGAAGCAAATTCCGATCAAGGAGCACTCTGTCACCAACGTGCTCGGCGATCCCAAGCCAGGAAATGGGACCATGCCCGGCGAACCGTTCTATCTGATCGGCCGACAAGGATACTGCAAATCGCGACGCGGCGACAGCGAGGGCCCGTAGAACTGAACCGCGCCGGCGCGTTCCAGGACCTCAGGTCTCAAGTCCGTCGGAACCCAAGTAAAGGGCTCGGCGGGATATCTGCGTGCACATGCAGCGTCATCGGCGAAGCACCAAGAGCTGCTCCGGGACGAGGGCGAGCCGTGTTTCGATCCTTACGGCCCTGAGTGTGAATAAAACGCGCACTTGCGTTCGGGATGGCATGGCGATGATCTACATACCGACAGAAGACCAGCTAGCGATGGCCCGGCGACATGTCGAAGACGGAGAAGGTCACGTCGCGCGCCAGGAAGCCCTCATCGCGGAACTGGATCGCAATGGACATGCCAAGCTCGCGGTCGAAGCAAGGGCACTACTCACCACGCTCGAAACATCGCTCCGATTGATGCGCGAGGACCTCGCTCGGATCGAGAAGGAATCCAGAGGGTCCGGCGACCCCGATTGACTTTGGTCCCATTTGCGCCAGAATGCCAGATGATCTTCGAGGACTCGATCTGGAGATCCTTCAGCTCGTCATCGGTGATCGTGACATAGCTCCCTCGCTCGAACTCGTATCCTTTGACGATCCGGTCACGATCGACGGTCGCGCCGGCCGATCATCGCATAGGCGTTCGCCTGCGGCAGCACAGTGCGCGTGTGCTTCCCGGTGCCGCGGCCGATCGTTCAGAACAGCGGCCCTTGGGATCGCTGCGCAGGACCGATCCGGGCGATGATCGTCCGGCGCCGGACCCTTCCGCTTCCCGTTGAAAACCATCTGCCGACCGTATTTGGCGAGGATTTCGGGAATCTTCGCGACCGGGAGCACCAGGTGCACGGCGCCCGTCATAATCGCGCTCCGCGGCATGCGGCGACGAGAATGACCCCTCGTAGCGCGATTGCATGATCCCCATGTGTATCGTCGACGCCACCTTCCAAGCATCCGCAACCGAGAAGCCCAAGGGGCGGCACCACAGCCCGCACTGGTCGCTCCGAGGGGCATTGTGCCCACGGACCCATCGTGCCTCCGCGACGTTCGCGTGAGCAGTCGAACGCGCAGAACAAAGGATTTGAAGACTTTAAGGGGGGCGCCGGAGCCGGTGACACGGTGGTCAGGTCAACGCCACAACGGCGACGGTGAAAGCGAGGATCAGATACAACGATGGAAAAGCCAGCATCTACCTGGTCGTTCGACCAAGGAACACTGACCGTACACCACTTGGGCAAGACGGTATCGCTCGGCCGCTACGCCACGCACGAATTCGCTGCGACAGCAGCTGCGGCGTACTTCGCCAAGCATGGCGGCCGCTGTTGCTTGCCGCAATCATGAGGTGTGGCTGCAGTGAATCCCGCTGGGGTCTGCACTCACGCACCAGCGAGAAGGAACCACTCGGCTTTGCGGTTCGCAAGCTGCGCTACGGGCATGCTGTCCAAGAAATTCGTGAGCGCGCCGACAGCAAACTCTACGATAGAGCAGATACCGCCGCAATTGAAGCGAAATCGGTAAATCGGCGAGTGCATCAGCCTCTGACCTGGGCGTACCAATGGCCAGATGGATAGAATGTACTCACCAGAATTACTGAGAGTCGAAGCAGCTGAGTGTCGCCGTGGGGCGATCGGCAAGAGCGCTCGTGTCGAAAGAACTTTGCTCGCGTTAGCAGAGAGGCTCGAATCCCAGGCGACGATTCTCGAGGTGCGGGAGTCGGCTGACCGGCCACCGCGCCAGGAAATAATGCGTAATCTCCCTAGGTCCTAGCCTGACCGGTAACATAGCAGGATGGAGCCGGCAGCGATCGCCACGACAGGCCGATCGCCCTCGCTAGTGCTAGTGCTCTGAACCATCCAGCGGATTCATAAGCGCGTAGGGATGTGCGATACTGAGCCAGGGCTTGGGGGCTGGCGGGCTAGCCTTTGCGCCAGACGGTCGCGAGCCACCACTGCTTGTGGCGCGGCAGTCCGGCGGGCGGTAGTAATGCCTCACCTGGAAGAACCCGGCCGCGGTAACGTAATCGCGCCATGTGTCGTGATCGAAGAAGCAGCTATAGCGGTCACCGCTCAAGCCCTCCTCGTTGTTCCCCCTCGGATTTGAGGAGAACAGCACACCGCGCGGCTTCAACGTTTTGAACAGATCCAGCAGAACCCTCGGCAACTCCTGGCTCGGCACGTGGAACAGCGAAGCATTCGCAAAGATGCCGTCAAAGCGGCTCTCTGGTAATTCCATCGCGAGGAAATCTTGTTGGAGAACGTCGCACCCCGAATAGGAGCGTGCCATCGCCACGAATTCCGTTGACCCGTCCAGGCCCACCGCGTCGTGGCCCAATGATCGGAAGTAGCGTAGGTCTCGGCCGGGCCCACAACCCAGATCAAGAATGGAATAGGGGGGATCGCCCTCAATCGCATCCAGGAGCGCCGCGTAGTTTTGGGTGACATCGTGGCCCCGAGTGCCGTCCCAGTAGGCTTCGGCGAACCGATCGTAATGCGCGATCGTCACTTCTGAAATCCGCCGTAGCTTCTCTGCATCGTACCATCGGGTGGATCCGGTCATGGATCAGCCGACGTTCCCCGGATGGCCGCCACACCGACCATCGTGTTGGCAGAGAAGGATGGCAAAGCGGTCGGGGAAAGGGTCAGACGCGGGCACGGCTGGACCAGCCCGTAGGACATTTATCCGTGCGATGCAAATATGAAGCGCTAAGCAGCATGGCATGAGTGCCTGTGCGGCGCGGTGCGCTTCGTGGCCACCGGCCAACCTGGCTATCTCAGGCTCGGTGACCAAGACGGGCTAAGTCTCCCTGTGCGCATCGATGCTCCTATAGGTACCGAGAAGCCAATCCCAGAAATTGTCGACCACCGCAAAATTGCAATCGGCATGCCGGTGGTGGAGAAAATGGAGCTGTTGCTTTCGCCTGAACCAGGCAAATCGTCCCAGCCATGATCCCGCCACGTGATAGTGTTTATCAAAATAGAGGTGCACATAGAACGAGATCGACATCGCGGCCAGTTGAACGATGAACAAGTCTAAAGGTAGGAACAGGTAGCCGAGGCTGATGACTAAGGTGGCGGGGATCAGAAAGAACGGTGTGTTATTTGCCTCTTCGTTTAGGTAATGTTCAGAAACAACATGGTTTCCTGAGTAATTTCTGTGGTGGATATATAAATGATTTTCGAAGAACCTTCCTCCGATGCCACGATGGCCGAGATACCGGTGAAATAACGTTTGCCCGAGCGACATCAACAGATGAGCTGTCGTCGCCGTTAGGGAGCATAGGAAAATCTCGATCGACACCGATGTGCACCAAATATCAATCATGCACGGATCCCTGTTTACATGTCCCTCGGCCGGTTCAGCTCAACAGCCGGTTGATCGATGGTATGAGCGGTATCTTGGGCTACGCACGCGCCTACCGTCCGATGGCGCTTTCCTCACCCCCGGTGGTCGGAGGGGCCGAATCGACGGCCTGCGGCCAAGCGGCCTCTGCGCGCTTGGAATAAGTAATTGAACTCTCTGAGATAACCCTGAAACCACGAAGTCGTTGCTCCTTCGACGAGTGCCGGGGCGACTCAGGTGTCGCCATCGAGATCAGGTTTGGCGTCACCAGCATACCCTCATCTCAGCGAAGTAGAGAGCCCAACATTCGGCAAGGTTGCGCTCTGCCTCAGAGGGCGAAACATCGCTCAGTGGGGCGCGGTTGGCGGCGCCCTTCGTCGAAGCCCGACGCCGCGACCGGCGAGAGCTCGGCCGGGGTGTCCGTGGATGCGACCGCTTGTCCTGTTGTCCGGTAGCTGTGTCGGCAGGTTGAACAACGCTCGGTCATCGGGGCGGATCAGGAAACGATCGAGCAGCTTGAGTAGTGCCCCCTTGTACCCGGCCGCCGTTCGCCTTCGTCGAGCACGGCGGCGCCGACGAGTATCTTGCGCCGAGTGTCGGCCTGGCGTTCCTTCTGCCGCTGGCGCCCCTGTTCTTTGGCCTATGCAGGCCTCTAGCGCTGCTTTCTAGGTGAGCCGCTTTTCCGAGTTTCACCGTTGCGATTGCCGCATCCCTGCTGGCTGGCATGGCACCCCGGCTGCTTCTCCGCCGCTCAGATCAAAGGCTCTCACCACATGTCGACCAACACGTTTTTCAGTGTCTTCATCTCTTCAAGGGCACGGCCCGTGCCGAGCGCCACGCAGGTCAGCGGGTCGTCGGCGATCGAGACCGGCAGCCCGGTAGCGTGCCGAAGCACCAGATCGAGATTGCTGAGCAGCGCGCCGCCGCCGGTCAGCACAATCCCCTTGTCGACGATGTCGGCCGCGAGCTCGGGAGCGGTGTGCTCGAGCGCAACTTTGACGGCCTCGACGATCGAGCCGACCGGTTCGGCGAGGCTCTCGGAGATCTGACGCTCGCTGATCACGATTTCCTTCGGCACGCCGTTCATCAGGTCGCGTCCCCTGATCTGCATCATGCGCCCCTCGCCGTCCTCCGGCATGCAGGCGGACCCTATCTCCTTCTTGATCCGCTCGGCGCTGCTCTCGCCGACGAGGAGATTATGGTTGCGGCGGATGTAGGCGATGACTGCCTCGTCCATCTTATCGCCCCCGACCCGAACCGATCGGCAATAAACAATGCCGCCGAGCGACAGCACCGCCACCTCGGTCGTTCCGCCCCCGACATCGACAACCATCGAACCTGTCGGCTCGGTCACCGGGAGGCCGGCGCCGATTGCCGCCGCCATCGGCTCTTCGATCAGAAAGACCCGCCTGGCGCC
>DATEQL010000387.1:0-6648 GCA_035272665.1 Allostellaceae bacterium | reverse complement strand
TTCGCGTTGCGCGACTGCACCCGCCGGGTGACTTACCGCCAGCTCCTCAAGGATGCCGATACGTTCGCCGGCGACCTCGCCCGCCGCGGTGTGCGGCCGGGTCAGCGCGTCTCGGTGTGGCTGCCGAGCCGCATCGAAACGGCTGTGGCACTGATCGCCTGCTCGCGCAACGGATATGTCTGCTGCCCGTCGCTGCACCGCGAATACACCGTCCCCGAGGTGCTCGCTCTGCTGACGCGAACGCGGTCTGCAGTCCTCCTCGTCGAGCCCGGATACGGCGCGGACGGCGACCGGCAGGACGTCTTTTCCGCCGCCCTCGAGCTGCCGTTCCTGCGCCACGTCTATCGCCTGGAAGATGCCCTCACCCACCCCGCCGCTACCGCGCCAGGGTCCCCCCTCTCCCGCACTGCGGGAGAGGGTGCCGAGCGCAGCGAGGCGGGTGAGGGTGGTGCCTCGCCCACCCCCGATCCGGACCGGGTCGTCTATCTCGCTTTCACCTCGGGGACGACCGGCGTGCCGAAAGGTGTCATGCACAGCGACAACACCTTGCTGGCGAATGCGCGCGCGGTCGCCGCCGACTGGCGCCTCGGCGCCGAGACGGTGATCTACTCTCTCAGCCCGCTGAGCCACAATCTCGGCATCGGCGCCCTCGTCACCGCCATGGCAGTCGGCGGCGAACTGGTCGTGCACGATCTCCCGAAGGGGCGCAGCTTGCTGGATCGTCTCCTGGAAACGCGCGCGACTTACCTCGTTGGCGTTCCGACCCACGCCGTCGACCTGCTTGCGGAGCTGCGGGCGCGCAGCTCTTCCGGCGAGCTGCGGGTCAAGGGGTTCCGCATCTCGGGCGCGCCGGTGCCGGGCGAGGTGATCGCCGAGCTGATGGCGCACGGCATCGTGCCGCAGAGCGGCTACGGCATGACCGAGACCTGCTCGCATCAATACACATTGCCGGATGACGACCCGCGTCTGATCATGGAGACCGCCGGGCGCTGCTGCCCCGGCTTCGAGATCAGGATTTGGCGCGAGGACGACCCGGATACCGAAGCGGCCTTCGGCGAGATCGGGCAGATCGGCAGCCGCGGCGCCAGCCTGATGCTCGGCTATTTCGACGATCAGATCGCCACCGAAGAGGCGTTCAACAGCCACGGCTGGTTCATGACCGGGGATCTCGGCCAGGTCGACGCGAACGGCTATCTGCGCATTCGCGGCCGGCTGAAGGATGTGATCATCCGCGGCGGCAAGAAGATCTATCCGGCGCCGATCGAGGCGCTGGCACTGCGCCACCCGGCGATCGAGCGCGCAGCGGCGTTTCCGGTTGCCGATACCCGGCTCGGCGAGAAGGTCGGTCTCGCCGTCGTGCTTCGTAGCGGAATGGCGAGCGACGGTGCCGCAATCCTCGAACACCTGAATGCCGCAGGCCTGTCGAAATTCGACATGCCGGAATATCTGCTGGCGCTCGACCATATGAAGCTGACCGCGACCGGCAAGGTGGTAAAGCGCGACCTCGTCGACGGGGTTCGCGAGGGACGCTTTCACCCCATCCCGGTGCGCTGGAGAGGAGGGCTGTGAAGGAGTCCGACCTGGCTGCCCAGTCACCTCGCCCCGCTTGCAGGAAGAGGTCGGAATCCGCGTGCTTGCACGCGGTTCCGGGTGCCGGCGTGCACTACCAAGGTTGAAACGGCCTATCGATTTCGTGTCATTCCGGGGCGCGAGCTTCGCGCGCGAGCCCGGAAGCCATGAACACGGGCCTGCGCGAGTTGAGCACGAGCCGGTGTTCATGGGTTCCGGGCCCGGCCCTGACGGGCCGTCCCGGAATGACAATCTTGCCGTTAAAACGACTGGGTTTTTCGTGATCTCTTGCGATGCTTTTTCGTCGGGAACGACGAGCGATTATCTGCTTATCGCAACTTCGACCCTTCGACCCAGATTCCGTCACACGCTCAGGGGCAGAAATGATGCGTGCAGTGCTTGTCCGCGAATTCGGCCCGATCGAGGCCGCTGCCCTAGCCGAAGTGCCCGATCCGGTTGCCGGACCCGGTGAGCTGTTGATCGCGATCCACGCGGCGCCCGTGAACTATGCCGATTTGCTGGTGATCGCCGGGCGATACCAGACCCGGCCGCAGCTTCCCTTCATTCCGGGGAAGAGTGCAGCCGGGGTGGTGACTGCGGTGGGCAGCGCTGTCACCGGGTTTCAAGTCGGCGACCGGGTGCTGGCCTGGGTCGAGGAGGGCGGCTACGCAGAAAGCCTCGCAGCACCCGAGAGTGTGTGTCATCGCCTCCCGGCCATGATGCCCTTTGTCGATGCCGCGGCACTGGGATTGGACTATGCCACCGCCTGGTTCGCGTTGCGCGACCGCGCCCGCTTCCGTTCCGGCGAACGGGTGCTGGTGCTCGGCGCCTCGGGTGCCGTCGGCTTTGCCGCCGTCCAGCTCGCCAAGGCGCTCGGCGCCCGGGTTCTGGCCGGCATTGCCACGCCGGATAAAGTCGACTTGGCGCGGCTGGCCGGCGCCGATGTGGTGATCGAGCTGTGGCGCCCCGATCTGCGCGACAGTCTGCGCGCACAGGTGCGCAAGGTGACCGCGGGCGAGGGTGCCGACATCATCCTCGATCCGGTCGGCGGCAAGGTGTTCGATGCGGCATTGCGCGCACTCGCCTGGCGCGGCCGGGTGGTCGTGATCGGCTTTGCCGGCGGGCAGATCCCGACGATCAAGGCGAATTACCTGCTGCTCAAGAATATCGAAGTCAGCGGATTGCAGGTCAGCGACTACAAGAAAAACGCGCCCTTCGAAGTCGGCCGATGCTTCGACGAGTTGTTCCGCCTCTACGAGGCCGGCGAGCTTGTGCCCTTCGTCATGGCGACCTACCCGCTGGAGCGCTGCGCCGAGGCATTGCAGAAAGTCCGCGACCGCACGGTCCGGCGAAAGATCGTCCTGACGCCGCGAGGCAGTGCATCAGCCTGAAAACGCCGTGCGTTTGCTTTCCGCCGAAGGGCCAAGGGGTGAGGTTTACCGTGGCCGCCGTCGAGCCGTCACTGCCGGGTGTCGCCGCTCAGGCAGGGGGTGAAATCGTCGAAGGCGCCGGGCCGCGCCTCGGTGCCGCGGGTAATGCCGCACAGATCGGTGCTGCCGGGCGTGGTCGGTCGCAATGCCGGGGGAGCGCGCCAGCGGAGATCCAGGCGCGCAGGGTTGACGAACAGATGGCGTGCAGGATGCCAGCCGATGAACAGCCCGAGCAGCAGCGACTCCTCGTTGCCGGCGGCGTGAAGCGCGCCGCCATCACGCTGGCGGATGACGCCATCGACAATGTTGTTGATGACTTCGGCGGACGATTCCGGGAAGCGCGAATCGATGCCTGCGGTGTCGATCATGGTGTTGTGTTCAATTACCGTCTCCGCGGCGCGGTTGAGATAGACGCCATCGTCGCTGCAGAAGGCGATCAGGTTATCACGCATGATAGAGGAGATCTGCTCGTTGCCGGAGGCGCCGGCGTCGCGGAGGAATTCCGGTCCTGTGCCGCCGCCTCCGAATGATAGGCCGATGCGCTCGCCGGCTTGGCCGCGGAGCTTGTATTCGCACAGGACGACATTGCGCTCGAACACGTTGTGATCTCCGGCACCCTTGGCGAAGGCGCCGTAGGAGACGTTGTCGCCGCCGGATTTCACGAAATCGGTGATGAGGTTGGCGGCGATGCGCCAGCCACTGGCCGCCACGATGTCGATCGGCGTTACCGGGTTGGCGGTGCCGCGCGGGCTGGTTTCGGTGATCGTGTTGTACTCTACCAATCCGTGATCGGGAGCTTTACCATCGGGGTTCACCTTGATATGGGCGTTGAAATCCATCAGCAGGTTGTTGCGGAGGATGATGTGGTCGGCGCCGCCGACAATATGAAAGGCGTGCTCGCAGCCGGAATGGTCCTCGCAGACGCCTTGCAGCACCAGGTTCTCGAAGATCCAGTAGGGACCAGACACCTTAAACGCCTCGACACCGTTTGACTGGAATACAACGTCGCCCAGGCGCGCGGCGCGCAGCGTGATCGGCGCCCCGGCGGCGCCATTTGCGGTCACCCCCACGGTGGGGTACTCGAGCCTATAGGTGCCTGGCAGCATCTCAATGACGTCGCCGGCCTGGGCCTCTTGCAGCGCCTTGCGCAGCCCAGGAACCGTGCCGATCAGCCGCGGCACCCGCGCCTGCCGCGGCGGCACGCGTTCGGCGGCCAGCGACGGGCGGCCAACCGCGGCGCCGGCCCATCCGGTCGGTCGGACGCCTTCCCAAGGTAGACGGTCTGCGTAGCGCAGCCAGGCCGCAGCGAGATCGACGGAGCCAGTGATCAGCGGGTTGTGGTTGAGGGCGCGGCGTTCGAGGTAAGGTGCCCATTCGCGGGGGGTGCGGCCGAACCTGTCGAGCGCCACTGCCACACCGCCGATGATGACCGCGCCGAGCAGGACGGCGGCGAGTAGACCGGCCGATAGCTGCCGATTCAGCGACGACTCTCTCCCGTGCCGCTGGCGCAATGTTGAACTTGGCATCGGAGAGTCCGCTCGATTTGGCTAATTGTCGGCGGGACCGGAGACTACTGGCAGAACTGCGCGCAGACAACGTGTCGCGGCCGGAGCTGCGGCCATTCAAAAGCGTACTCGCCGCAGTGAACCCGTAACGAGCGAATATGCGGGAAAGGCCCCGGACGGCCCTGACGCCTGCCCGCGGCCGCGGACGGCATCACGACCCAAGGAAAAGTTTCGGTGCAGATTTGCTGCAGGTGCAGCACCCGTTCATACTCGACACAACCGTTTGTTGTCGCTGGCCAGCGAGCCGGCTTGACGCAAGCGCGGAAACGGCGATTGTGCAGCGAGATCGCAGCGCGGAGTGACGCATGAGCGATGCCGCCTATCATGAGCTCTTTCCGCTCGGTGCGGATGAGGCGCCCTATCGCAAGCTCACCGGCGATCACGTGGCGGTCGGCGCCTTCGAGGGCCGGCGCATCGTCAAGGTCGCCTCCGACGCCCTGACCCTGCTCGCCGCCCAGGCCTTCAATGATTCCGCCCACCTCCTGCGCCCGGGCCATCTCACCCAGCTGCGCGCGATCCTCGATGATCCCGAGGCCTCGGCCAACGACAAGTTCGTCGCTTTCGACCTGTTGAAGAACGCCAACATCGCGGCCGGCCGGGTGCTGCCGATGTGCCAGGACACCGGCACCGCGATCGTCATGGGGAAAAAGGGGCAGCAGATCTGGACCGAGGGCGACGACGCCGCCGCACTCTCGGCCGGCATCCGCCGCACCTATACCGAGACCAATCTGCGTTACAGCCAGGTGGCCCCGTTGTCGATGTACGAGGAGGTCAACACCGGCGACAACCTCCCGGCCCAGATCGACCTCTATACCGAGCCGGGCGAGGCGTACAAATTCCTGTTCATCGCCAAGGGCGGCGGCTCGGCCAACAAGAGCTTCCTGTATCAAGAGACCAGGGCGGTGCTGAACCCGCAATCACTGGTGAAATTCCTCGACGCAAAAATTCGCACCCTCGGCACCGCCGCCTGTCCGCCCTACCATCTCGCGATCGTGATCGGCGGCACCTCGGCCGAAATGAATTTGAAGACGGTCAAGCTCGCCAGCTGCCGCTACCTCGACACCTTGCCGAGCGAGGGCAACCGCTACGGCCAGGCCTACCGCGACCGCGGCTTCGAGGAGGAGGTGCTGGGGCTCACCCGCGGCCTCGGGATCGGTGCGCAGTTCGGCGGCAAGTATTTCTGCCACGACGTCCGGGTGATCCGGCTGCCGCGGCACGGCGCCAGCCTGCCGATCGGGATCGGCGTATCCTGTTCGGCCGACCGCCAGATCCTCGGCAAGATCACCGCCGAGGGCGTGTTCCTCGAAGAGCTCGAGACGAACCCGGCACGCTTCCTGCCCGAAATGGACGAGGCGGCACTCGGCGGCGAGGTCGTGCCGATCGATCTCACCCGGCCGATGGGCGAGATCCTCCGCGCCCTCTCGGAGTACCCGATAAAAACGCGGCTCAGCCTGACCGGCCCGTTGATCGTCGCGCGCGACATCGCCCACGCCAAGCTCAAGGAGCGGCTCGATCGCGGCGAGGGACTGCCCGATTATGTCAAGAACCACCCGATCTACTATGCGGGGCCAGCCAAGACGCCGGCAGGATATGCCTCGGGCTCGTTCGGGCCGACTACGGCCGGACGGATGGACAGCTATGTCGACGCCTTCATGATGGCAGGCGGCAGCTTCGTCACCCTCGCCAAAGGCAATCGCGGCGGCGAAGTGCGTGCCGCCTGCCGCAAGCATGGCGGGTTTTACCTCGGCTCGATCGGCGGGCCGGCCGCGCGGCTCGCGCAGGATTGCATCCGCAAGGTTGAGGTGGTCGAATATCCCGAGCTCGGGATGGAAGCGGTCTGGCGCATCGAGGTGGTCGATTTTCCCGCCTTTATTGTCATCGACGACAAGGGTAACGATTTCTTTGACGCGCTCGGTTGAGTGTCGACGAGGATGCGGGGCCCTCTGATTGGCGCAAGGAAACGAGCTGGAGGCGCTCGCGCGCGGCGACAAGGGGGCGTGGGACGCTTTCGTGCGGCGTTATGCCGGCCTCGTCGCCGCGGCCGTGCGCGGCGTGGCGCGCGAAGCGGCGGAGGTCGAGGATCT
>DATEQL010000386.1:0-9619 GCA_035272665.1 Allostellaceae bacterium | reverse complement strand
GGCGCTACTCGCTCGGCTTCCTCCGGTAAGGGGCAGGCTGACCGAGAATGCGCCGATCGGCAGGCAAACCTGGTTCGGGGTCGGCGGTCCGGCGGAAGTAATGTTCCGGCCCGCCGACGCCGAGGATCTCGCCGCCTTTCTGGCGCTGCTGCCGGAGGGAATTCCGGTGACGGTAATAGGGGTCGGTTCGAATCTGCTGGTCCGCGACGGCGGCATTGCCGGTGTCACGATCCGCCTCGGCCGGGGCTTGGCGAGCATCGACATCAAGCATGACGAGGTTCGCGTAGGCGCCGGTGCACTCGACCGCATCGTTGCTTGCGCCGCTGCCGAGGCCGGGCTCGCCGGGCTGGAATTCCTCTCCGGCATTCCCGGAACGATCGGCGGCAGTTTGCGGATGAATGCGGGCGCCTACGGCTGCGAGGTGCGAGATGTGCTCGTTTCAGCGACAGCGGTTGACGAAACCGGTCGCAGTCACACGATCGATAGCGACGGAATGCAGCTCTCCTACCGTCATTGCGGTGTCGACCCCGGCTGGATCTTCATCGAGGCCCGGTTGCGCGGTGCCGGTGGCGATCGTGATGTGATCACAAGCCGGCTGGCGGAAATTCACGCATCGCGCGAGGCCACGCAGCCGGTGCGCGCCCGAACCGGCGGGTCGACCTTCACGAACCCGCCAGGCGAAGCGGCATGGCGCTTGGTCGACGCTGCCGGGTGCCGCGGCTTGGTGCGCGGCGGTGCAATGGTGTCGCGACAGCATGCCAATTTCCTGATCAATACCGGTAGCGCCACCGCGGCTGATCTCGAGGGCCTGGGCGAGGAGGTTCGGCGCCGCGTTTACGAAGCCCGGGGGATCTTGCTCGAATGGGAGATCTGTCGCATCGGCGTTCCGGTTCCAGGGATAGACCCGATCGAACACCACCGGAATCTGTCACATGCCGACCCTCGCGCCGCCCCTACTCCGCCCTCTGCCGGGAGCGGGCGATGATCACCCTTCCCGCCGGTTGGGTCATATTTCTGCTCTCCGAAATTTCCGTTTTTCGGTTGTTACAGCAGCTCAATTCGTTGATCTCGTGAAAAATTCTGTTGATCCGAGGAGTAACGAATTTGCGGTCTAAGCATTTGAAATGGTGCTTTCTTCGGGCGTTCTGTTCGGGCAGTTGTGCGGCGAAAATGCGATTTCCGCTGTATTTGGGCAAGTTGTGTCCCCGGCGATTCGCCGCTGCGAGCGCAGGCTGCCGGCCGTGACGAAAAGCGTGGCCGTGTTGATGGGGGGATGGTCACCGGAACGCGAGGTTTCGTTGTCGAGCGGGTACGAGTGCGCCAAAGCACTTGCGGACCGCGGCTACAAGGTACGGGTGATCGATGTCGGACGCGACATGCCGGCATGGCTAGGTGCACTCGATCCTCGACCTGATGTCATCTTCAACGCCTTGCATGGGATCGGCGGCGAAGACGGCACGATCCAAGGCGTGTTCGAGATGCTCGGCGTTCCCTACACCCACTCGGGCGTTCTCGCCTCGGCTCTGGCGATGCACAAACCGACCGCAAAAGCGATCTTTCGGGGCGCCGGCTTGCCCGTCGTCGAAGGCTTGGTTGCTCGCCCTGACGAACTCGCCCTGCGCGATCCGATGCCGGCGCCCTTCGTCGTCAAACCGACCAACCAGGGTTCCAGCGTCGGCGTGCGCATCGTGCGGGTCAACGACAATTCTTGGCGCGAGGAGGTTACAGGTTGGTGCTTCGGCAGCGAGGTCCTGATCGAGCGCTTTGTTCCCGGGCGCGAACTCACCGTCGCGGTGATGGGGGAACGCGCTCTCGGCGTCTGCGAGATCGTTCCGCGCGGCAGCTTTTATGACTACACGGCAAAATATGCAGTCGGCGGGTCCGATCACCTGACACCTGCCCCGATCCCCGCAGAAGCGTATGAACGGGCGCTCGACATCGCCCTGCGTGCCCATCGGATACTCGGCTGCAGAGGCGTCAGCCGAGCCGATTTGCGCTATGACGACACGGCTGCGCAGCCAGGGGAGCTCTATTTGTTGGAAGTGAACACGCAACCTGGGATGACTCCTACTTCGCTCGTTCCCGACATTGCCCGTCATGTCGGCATCGGTTTCGACGATCTGGTTGTGTGGATCGTGGACAACGCGGCATGCGGGGTATGACGGAGACAACGGCGCGGCGGCCACGCCGCTCAGGTGTCGCGCGTGGAATTTACCGGATCGGGTTTTGGATCGGTCTCCCCGTGCTGATTGGAGGGAGCATTTACGGTGCGGTTCAGGTGAGCCGCTCGCCGCTCGGGGCATTGCTACTGCAGCGCGCCGCGGACAGAATGGTGCAGGGCACCGGGTGGCTCGGCCTGACAGTTGGCGACATCAGGGTCGAAGGGCGGGAGACGACCGATCGGGAGACGATCCTGGAAGCCCTTGCCGCCGGGCCCGGCACTCCGATCCTGGCGGTGAATCCGACACGTGCCAAGGAGCAGCTTGAGGCCCTGCCCTGGGTGCGCACCGCGGTGATCGAACGCCGCCTCCCGGGCACGCTGTACGTACGTCTGGTCGAGCGCAGGCCGCTGGCGCTCTGGCAGCACGGCGGCAAGCTCGATCTGATCGATCGTGAGGGTGCCGTCATCCCGGTGTCCCGTCTCGACCGATTCGCCAAGCTGCCCATGGTGGTCGGCGAGGGTGCGGCGAGCCATGCAGCTGAGCTTCTGGAGATGCTGGCGAGCGAACCCGATCTGGCGGCGCGCGTGACCGCAGCGGTTCGTGTCGGCGACCGTCGCTGGAACCTGCGCATCGACAACGCGATCGACGTGTTGCTCCCGTCGGACGAAGCGGCCAGTGCGTGGTCGCAGCTCGCCCGGCTCGAGCGATCGACCACCATCCTGAAACGGGAGGTGCAGACGATCGACATGCGCCTCCCGGATCGGCTCGTTCTGCGGGTCAGCCCCGAGCCTCCGAAAGAAGCACCGATGTCGAAGAAAGGACGCCCCACGGCGAAGAACACATGACCGCGATGGACGAAGCACCGGCGCGCGCCAAAGATCGGGCATCGGCGACAGCCGTGGGAACCGGCGGGAAGGCGAAGCCGCGTCGGCCGCCGATCCGGCCGCGCGGTAGCCTGATTGCTGCACTCGATATCGGCACGACCAAGATTTGCTGCTTCATCGCCCAGGTGGCAGCCGACAAGCCGCGGGTCCTCGGTATCGGCCATCAGATCTCTCGCGGCGTGCGGAACGGAACGATTGTCGACCTGGAAGCGGCAGGCGCCTCGATCGTCAATGCGGTGCACGCCGCCGAAGAAATGGCGAGCGAGACGATCCAACAAGTCGTGTCGAACCTGTCGGGCGGGTTTTTCGGCTCGCGCATTGTCAAGGCCGAGATCGGCGTTACCGGGCGCGAGATAACGGATGCCGAGGTCCAGCGCGTGCTCGAGCAAGGTTACCTGATGCGCGAGCCGAGCGATCGGCACGTGATCCATTCGGTGCCGGTCGGGTTCTCGATTGACGATAGCCGGGGCATCCGCGACCCGCGCGGAATGTTTGGCGAACGGCTCGGCGTCAACATGCATGTGGTGACTGCGAGCGCGGCCAGCGTACGCAATCACGGCTCGGCGATCGGGCGCTCGCATCTCGAGGTCGACGCCCTCGTCGTCAGCCCCTACGCCGCCGGGCTCTCTTGTCTCGTGGAGGACGAGGTCGCTCTCGGCGTGACCGTAATTGACATGGGTGGCGGAACGACGACGATCGGAGTGTTTTTCGACGGAAATCTGATCCATGCCGACTATGTACCCGTCGGCGGCTGCCACGCGACAAATGACATTGCCCGCGGGCTCTCGACGACGGTCGCCCATGCCGAACGCATGAAGACGCTCTTCGGCAGCGCCATTTCCTCGAGCACCGACGAACGCGAGATGATCGCGGTTCCGCAAGTCGGCGAAGAAGACGAGGGCCATGTCAATTATGTGCCGAAATCGCTGCTTGTTGGGATCATCGCACCACGCATCGAGGAGACCTTTGAACTGGTGCGCAATCGACTGGAGGTGAGCGGGTTCGACAAGGTTGCGGGCCGACGCGTGGTGCTGACCGGTGGGGCTTGTCAGCTCCACGGCGTTCGCGAGTTCGCCGGGCTCATCCTCGACAAGCAGATTCGGATCGGCCGGCCCCTCCATGTCACGGGCTTGGCCGAAGCGACCGGCGGCCCGGCGTTTTCGACGACCGTGGGGCTGCTGCATTTTGCCCTATCAGAACGGGCCGAGGTGCTGCGCAGCAGACCCAGCCATTCGCAGGCGCCAAACCGGCTCTTCGGTCGATTGGGTCACTGGTTGCGAGAGAACTTTTGAGGCAAATTCGGCTTTGTCGCTCGCCCGGTCATCCCGTGAGCCAGCGAAGGGGGAGCCCGGACCGGACCGGGTATCATAGAGCTGCGTTGCAGCGGAGGGGACCGCATGATCAATCTGAGCATTCCGAAGGACGAGCAGGAGATGAAGCCCCGTATCACGGTTGTCGGGGTAGGGGGCGCCGGGGGAAACGCCGTCAACAACATGATCCGCTCGAGTTTGGTCGGATGCGACTTCGTCGCCTGCAACACCGATGCTCAGGCGCTGCTGCAGTCCACGGCCTCACGCAAGATCCAGCTCGGGATTGGCGTCACTCGGGGTCTCGGCGCCGGCTCGCGGCCCGATGTCGGCCGCGCCGCCGCAGAGGAGGCTTTCGACGAGATTCTCGAGGCGATGCAGGGCTCCAACATGGTGTTCATCACTGCCGGAATGGGCGGCGGTACCGGGACGGGTGGCGCGCCCGTAATCGCGCGCATCGCCCGCGAATCGGGGATCCTGACCGTCGGGGTGGTCACCAAGCCCTTTCACTTCGAGGGCAGCCATCGCATGCGCATCGCCGAGGTCGGCATCGAGGAGCTGCAGAAGTTTGTCGACACGCTGATCATCATCCCTAACCAGAACCTGTTTCGCGTTGCCAACGAACGCACGACTTTCGCCGACGCGTTCAAAATGGCGGACGACGTCCTTCATTCCGGCGTACGCGGCGTCACCGACCTGATGGTCATGCCCGGATTGATCAATCTTGACTTCGCCGACATCCGCACGGTCATGGCCGAGATGGGCAAGGCCATGATGGGCACCGGCGAGGCTGAAGGCGATCGCCGGGCGATTGACGCCGCCGAAGCAGCGATCTCGAACCCGCTGCTAGAGGATGTGTCGATGAAGGGTGCAAAGGGCGTCCTGATCAACATCACCGGCGGCCTGGACATGACGTTGTTCGAGGTCGATGAGGCCGCCAATCGCATTCGCGAGGAGGTCGATCCGGAGGCCAACATCATCTTCGGCTCGACCTTCGATGAGAGGTTGTCGGGAAAGATGCGTATTTCGGTCGTTGCCACCGGCATCGATGCGGAAGCGATGTCTCAGGCCCGGCCGGCGATCAGCCTGGTCAGCAGCCGGGACAACGTCGCGGCTTCCGCTTTGCGTGAGGCGACTTCGGGAGGCTACATGCAGCCCTTGCTGACCCAGAATGCGGCACAGCCGCCGATTGATGGTATGCGGGAGCTGCCGCGCAGCGAGGGGCTACGCGCGGAAGTCGACGGCGAACCGATGCCGCAGGCGGCGGAAGCAGCAGAGATCGCCGCGATGCGCAGCGGCGCCTTTATCGCGCCAAAGCCGATCGACGCGGGTGTCGCCCGGGCGGTTCCGGTGACGCAACCGGCCGTTCCGCCGACCCCCGCGGTCAAGGAGCCCGCGCCAAAACCGAAGGGGCGCGTGCCCAGTCTGATCGAGCGGGTGACCGGGGTGGGCCGCGCCCGCGCCGCCGCGCCGGAACCGGCGCCCCGTCCGGCTGCCCAACCCGCAAAGCAGATCGCGCAACCGCGGTTGGCGCCGCTCGATGCGGACGACCGGCCGGGTTTGAGTCGGGAAGAAGATCTACTCGACATCCCCGCTTTCCTGCGCCGTCAAGCAAACTAGAGTGTCTTTTCCCGAGATTTGCGTATGTGATCCCAGCTTTCCCGTCGTGCCGTGCGCCTTTGGCGCACCGGCTTGTCCATCGGGAAGTCGGGGAGTTATCTCTCGCGCCCTCACTCCGTATTACGTGCATCGAAATGGATACGTAACAATCTGCAATAAAGAGTGATTTGAGACGGTATGGGGGCGCCGGTAAGTTTGGTGGAGTAGGGGATTTTTGAGAAGTCTGTCGCATGTTGGGGGATATGACGACAGCGTCGCAACAGACGCTAAAGAACCCGATCGGGTGCCGCGGGGTCGGTCTACATTCGGGCCGAAAAGTGAGGATGACCTTGCTCCCGGCGCCGCCGGACGCGGGGATCGTGTTCCGCCGCATCGATGCCGGGGCGGCGATCAAGGCGAGCTGGGTCAACACGATCGAATCGCCGCGGTGCACGGTGCTGTCGAACGGTGAGGGAATCACTATCGCTACGGTCGAGCACCTGATGGCTGCACTGGCCGGCGCCGAGATCGACAACATCGTCGTCGAGCTGGACGGTCCCGAGGTGCCGATCATGGACGGCAGCTCTGCACCCTTCCTTTTCCTGATCGAGTGCGCCGGAGTGGTCGAGCAAGACGCGACGCGGCGCGCGATCAAAGTGCTTAAACCGGTGAGCGTCGACGAGGACGGCGCAACGGCGGCGTTGCTCCCCGATCACGGCTTTTCGATGAACTTCGAAATCGACTTCGCCAGTCCGCTGATCAGCAGACAGGACATCTGCGTGGTGTTCGACGCGGCGACTTTCAAATCGGAACTCAGCCGAGCGCGGACATTCGGCCTTCTCGACGAAGTAGACCGTTTGCGGGCCGCAGGGTTTGGTCGCGGCGGCTCGCTCGAGAACGTCGTCGTGGTCAATGGCGATCATGTATTGAATGCCGGCGGCTTGCGCTATGCCGACGAGTTCGTCCGCCACAAGCTGCTCGACGCGGTGGGCGATCTCTACCTGGCCGGCGGCCCCATCATCGGACGCTTCTGCGGGATGCGCTCGGGCCATGCGCACACGAGGCATTTGCTCGCGGCTCTATTTGCCGACGCTGGGGCTTGGTGCTACACGAGCCTGGGTCGAGCCACCGAACTCAGTGGGTTCGATCGGCCGGACGAAATGCATTTGTCCAGGGCATGACGCGGGCCCGGGCTAGTCCCCATGCGCGTGATCTGTGCTACAAACGGAATCTGAGCGCCCGGCACCGGGGTTTCCGATGCGTACATCGTCGATAGTTCATTGGCTCGCCGTATCCGCCTTGATGTCGGTTCTCGCCGCCTGCGGTGGTGCGAAAAAGGATGTCTATGTCGAAAAACCTGTCGACGATCTCTACAACAAAGCTATGGACGAGATGGTCGAAGAACGCTATGCCACGGCGGCCAAGACCTTTGACGAAGTTGAGAGCCAGCATCCTTACTCGGTTTGGGCCACAAAAGGCCAGATCATGGGAGCTTACGCCGGATACGAAGCGGGAAATTACGGCGAAGCGATTATTGCCGCGGACCGTTTTATTCAGCTACACCCGGGTCACCGTGATGTGGCTTATGCTTATTATTTGAAGGCGATCTCCTATTACGTACAAATCACCGATGTCGGTCGTGACCAGAAGATCACAGAACAGGCGTTGAAGGCACTGGATGATGTGGTGCGTCGCTTTCCCGATAGCAAATATGCGCGCGATGCCAAGCTAAAGCTTGATTTTACACGAGATCATTTGGCCGGTAAAGAAATGGAGATCGGGCGTTACTATTTGAAGCGCGGCCAATACCTAGCAGCGATGAACCGATTCAAACGCGTTGTCGACAATTATCAGACTACGACGCATGTGCCTGAGGCTCTGGAGCGTCTCGTCGAATGCGATTTGGCACTCGGCCTCGGTGATGAGGCCAAAGCCAATGCCGCAGTCCTCGGCTACAACTATCCGGGGAGCGAGTGGTACCAGGACAGCTATGCCCTGGTCACCGGAACCGGCAATCCTGGCCTGCCGGCGGAAGGTTGGTTCGCCCGCAACATCGGGAGTCTGTTCTGAACCACTTACCGCGGTAGCGTCTGACAACATGAAAAATTGTTAATTTCAGACGGGCGGCCGCCTGACGTATTTCAGCACGCCATCAAGTGCCTTCGGCTCCTCGCGCGCGCACCATCTCTGCTGCGGCGGGAGGGATTTCCGCAATGAGCATCGGAGGGTTTGAGGATGCTGCGGCCGTTTCTTGCGGTCTTGTCTCTCGTCTTGACGGTCGTCGCCGCCGGTGCTGCGGACAAGCCGTCCGGTGTCACCGGCGTCTATCTGACGACGCGGTATCCGGCCCTGACCGTACGTACCGGCGAGACCACGACGATCGATTTGTCGCTACGCAATTTCAATCTGCCGCCACAAGCGTTCGCGCTGTCGGTGCCGCAGGTCGCGAGCGGGTGGAAGGCGACGGTTCTCGGCGGCGGTCAGCCGGTCGAATCGGCAATCGTCGCACCGGACAGCGAGGAGAAGCTGCAGCTGCGCCTTGAACCCCCAGCGGGGACCGGACCCGGCAATTATGGCTTCATGGTCGAAGCGCGCGGTGACGCAAGCACACTCAAACTCCCGGTCACTGTCACGATCGGGCAAGAGCTTCCGGCCAAGCTAAAGCTCACAACCAACTTCCCGGCGTTGCGCGGCACCGCGACCACCTCCTTTAAGTTCAAGGTTTCGGTCGCCAACGACAGTGGGCGCGACGCCACGATCAATTTCAGCGCCGACGCACCAAAGAATTTCCAGGTCACGTTTACCGAGGCCTATGGCACCCAGCAACTCACCAGCATCCCGATCGAGGCCGGCAAGTCGAAGGACATCGAGGCTGCCGTGGCGTTGCCGCGCGATACCCCGGCCGGCGACTACAAGTTGGCTCTCCACGCCAAGAGCGAGGCTGCATCGGCCGATCTCGATCTTTCCATCACCATCATTGGCCAGCCGCGCTTGGCGCTCGCCGGTGAAGGCGGCCGCCTCAGCGGCGAAGCCTACGCCGGCCAGGAGAGCCAATTGACCGTTGTCGCGAAGAACGACGGCAGCGAGGCGGCACGCGATGTCGAATTCAGCGCGACCGCACCGGAGGGCTGGAAGACAAGTTTCGATCCCAAAGAGCTTCCGGAACTCGGCCCCGGCAAATCGCAATCGATCAAGGTCACGTTGACGCCGTCCACCCGCGCGATCGCCGGGGATTATCAGACAACAATTCGCGCCGCCTCGGCGGGAGGACTTTCGGAATCGGCGAACTTCCGCATCACCGTCCTGACCTCGACCTTGTGGGGCGCCGTCGGGATCGGCGTCATCGCCGTCGCCTTGCTCGCCGTAGTCTTTGCCGTCGCGCGGTTTGGACGGCGCTAGCGAGGGCTCGATGGCTGATGAAGTCGTGATTCGCGCCGAGGGGCTGACCAAGCGCTACGGCACGACGGTTGCGGTTGACCACGTCGATCTCGAGGTCCGCTCCGGAGAGATCGTCGGCATTCTGGGGCCGAACGGATCGGGCAAGACGACGACGATCCTGATGCTGCTCGGACTGACCGAACCGACCGAAGGTCGCGCCGAGGTTGCCGGTTTCGACCCGTTGCGCGAGCCCCTTGAGGTCAAGCGCCGGGTCGGCTATCTGCCGGAT
>DATEQL010000385.1:0-6911 GCA_035272665.1 Allostellaceae bacterium | reverse complement strand
GGCGAGGTGCACAATCGTGGCGCGGTCGCTCATGTCACTGCGGGGCCGGAGGCAAAAGAAAGAAGTTGCGCTCAGGGGCGTTCCAGGGCTCCCATTCGGGATCGACGACCTCGCTCGCACCATGAAGGCCCCGAGACTGATCGCGTGAAGCGGGGTCGGGGAAAAGACCTTCCATCGACGACGTAACGGTAGCGCGTGGCGGGCAATGCCAGCGGGGTCCTCAACGAGAACCAGCCACCCGGGTCGCGGAGGATCGGGGTCGCAACCGGGTTCGCTTTCGCGATCTGCAATGACACGATGCCGGCACTGGGCGCCCAGAGGCGTAACCGAACCCCATCGGCTGTGAGTTCGGCACCGAAGGGAAGCTCATGATGGCCTGGCATCATCCTCCCCCGGCTCTGCGCTGACAGGCGGCACGACGCTGGTTGCGATCGCATTTCTTCGCGGCAATTCCAGCCGCGGCGCGCGATTGATGAAAAGGGCGAAGGAGTGGGCCTGCAGCCGATAAATCTCTCCCGGTTCATAGAGCTTGCCGTCGGCGACACGCCCGGTCGGCTGCGAGGTGTCGACGAGCGCTTCCCAGGACATTGGCGCGGCAAGTAATGGGATGTGAAAATCGAGATCTTCATAATATGTATTCATCATCACAAGAAAGCTCTCGTCGATGTCGCGCTGGCCACCCGGCGTCAAGAACTCGCCCGCCGCTCCGCTCAAGACATAGCCGAGCGACTGCGCGACCGGATTGTTCCAATCCTCGGTGGTCGCCTCTTTACCCGACGGGGTCACCCAGGTGATGTCTTTGACCCCGGCCTCGGACAGCATCTCTCCGCGCAGGAACCGCGGCCGCGAGAAGACGCGGTGGCGACGGCGGACGTGGATCAGATAGCGGACGAAACGACGGAGAGCCTCGTCTTCGGGTCTTATATGCTCCCAGTTGAACCATGAGATCTCGTTGTCCTGACAATAGGCATTGTTGTTGCCGCCCTGGGTGCGCCCGATCTCGTCGCCGGCGAGCAGCATCGGAACGCCGAGCGATAGGAGAAGGGTAGCGAGCAGGTTGCGCTTCTGGCGGTCGCGCAGGCCGGTGACGTCAGGATCGCAGGTCGGCCCATCGACCCCGCAATTCCAGCTGAAATCGGCGTCGCTTCCGTCGCGATTATCGTCGCCGTTGGCTTCATTATGCTTGTCGTTGTAGCTGACCAGATCCTGCAGAGTGAAACCGTCATGGGCGGTGACGAAATTGATGCTCGCCCAAGGACGCCGGCCGCGGTGGCCGAAGATGTCGGACGAGCCCGCCACGCGCGAGGCGAGATCGGGGACGAGGCCCTTGTCGCCTTTCCAAAAACGCCGGACCGTGTCGCGGTATTGCCCATTCCACTCGGCCCAACCCGGAGGAAAATTACCGAGCTGATAGCCATAGGAGCCGAGATCCCAAGGCTCGGCAATCAGCTTGAGCCCAGCCATGACCGGATCCTGTCGGATCGCGTCGAAAAACGCGCTGTCCTGCCCGTAATCGCCGTTCTCGCGGGCGAGCGTCGTGGTCAAATCGAAGCGGAAACCGTCGACATGCATCTCCAACGCCCAGTAACGCAGCGAATCCATGACCAGTTGCAACACCCGCGGATGATCAAGGTTCAAAGTGTTGCCGGTGCCCGTCATGTCCTGATAAAGGCGCCGATCGGTTCCCAGCCGATAGTAGGACGCATTGTCGATGCCGCGAAACGACAGGGTGGGGCCGAGGTGACTTCCTTCACCGCTGTGATTGTAAACGACGTCCAGGATGACCTCGATCCCGGCATCGTGCAGCCGCCTGACCATGGTCTTGAAGCCGGCGATCGAATTCGTCGCCAAGAAGCGCGGATCCGGCGCAAAATAGGCGATCGAGCTGTAACCCCAATAGTTGGCAAGCCCGCGATCCATCAAATGGCGGTCGTCGACCGAAGCATGGATCGGCAGCAGCTCAACCGCGGTGACCCCGAGCCCGACGAGATAGTCGATCATCGCCGGTGAGGCGAGACCGGCGCAGGTGCCGCGGTGCGCGGGGTCGACATCGGGATGCTTGATCGTGATCCCGCGCACATGCAGCTCGAGGATGATCGTCTCTTCCCAGGGAATCTGCGGACGACGATCCTCGCCCCAGGTGAAGGCGGGTTCGACGACCCGGCATTTCGGGATCTGGCGCGCATTGTCGCGCCGGTCGAACGACAGATCGACGCGCTGACTGCCGACGCGGTAGCCAAAGAGAGCATCGCTCCAGCGCAGCCTGCCGTGCAGCGACCTGGCGTATGGATCGATCAGCAATTTGCTTGGATTGAAGCGGTGCCCATTCGAGGGATCGTATGGCCCGTAGACGCGGTAGCCGTAAAGCAGGTTCGGTCGGGCATCCGGCAAGTAAGCGTGCCAGACCTCGTCGGTGTATTCGGGAAGCGCGATCCGCGCCTCCTCGCGGTTGCCCGAGCGATCGAACAGGCACAATTCGACTTTTTCGGCGTGAGCCGAGAACAGGGCGAAATTGACACCCTCGCCGTCCCACGTCGCCCCAAGCGGATAAGGACGACCCGGCCACACCGTGGTCGACGCGGCCATTGGACCTAATCTGCGGTGAAAATCAGGGCCCCGAGCGGCGGAAGCCGTATACGGACCGATTGATGATGGCCGTGCGATGGATGAGGCTCGGCGTGTACTTCCCCGGCATTGCCGACCCCGGTGCCGCCATATTCCGTTGCGTCTGTGTTGATACGCTCGCGATAACGTCCGGGCCGCGGAACCCCTATCCGGTAGTCTTCGCGCGGCACCGGCGTGAAATTGCACACGACCCAAGCCACCTCGTGTGGATCACGTCCGCGGCGGATATATGAAATGATGCTTTCAGCCGCGTTTGCCACATCGATCCAGCGAAAGCCATCGGGATCGCAGTCGAGTTGGTGCAGCGCCGGTGTATTGCGATAGAGAAAGTTGAGATCGCTCACCAGGCGACGCACTCCTTCGTGCGCCGGATCGGCAAGAAGCTGCCAGTCGAGCCCAATATCGTGGTTCCACTCGCGCTCTTGCGCAAACTCGGCACCCATGAACAGAAGCTTCTTGCCGGGTTGGGTCCACATATAAGCCAGACACGTGCGCAGATTGGCAAAGCGCTGCCAGCGGTCGCCTGTCATCTTGTTTATCAGTGATCCCTTGCCGTGCACCATTTCGTCGTGACTGAGCGGCAGGATAAAGTTCTCATGATAGGCGTAAAGAAGACCAAATGTGAGGTCGTTGTGATGGTACTTCCGGTAGATCGGGTCGGTCGACATATAGTGCAGCGTGTCGTGCATCCATCCCATGTTCCATTTAAAGCCAAAGCCGAGCCCGCCAACATAGACTGGGCGTGACACCATCGGCCAGGCGGTCGACTCTTCGGCTACAGAGGTCGCGCCGCTTCCTTCCCCAAAGACCAACTCGTTTAACCGCCGCAGAAACGAGATCGCCTCGAGGTTCTCGCGTCCGCCGAAGGTATTCGGGATCCATTCGCCCTCACGGCGGCTATAATCGAGATACAGCATCGAGGCCACGGCATCGACCCGGATCCCGTCGATATGAAATTCGCGCAGCCAGTAGAGCGCACTCGATAGCAGGAAGTTCGCCACCTCTCGGCGCCCATAATTGTAAATGAGCGTGTTCCAATCGGGGTGGATGCCCTGACGCGGGTCGGCATGCTCGTAGAGCGCCGTTCCGTCGAACCGACCGAGCCCATGCGGGTCGTTTGGGAAGTGTCCTGGCACCCAGTCGAGGAGCAAGCCGAGCCCCGCGACGTGACAGGCCTCGACGAAAGCGCGGAAGTCGTCCGGAGCGCCGTACCGGCTGGTCGGTGCAAATAGCGAGATTGGCTGGTATCCCCAGGATCCGTCGAATGGGTACTCCGCTACCGGCAAAATCTCGATATGGGTAAAGCCCATATCTTGGACATAGGGAACGAGCTGGGCAGCGAGCTCCCGATACGTCAAATAACGTCCATGTTCGGCGAGATTGCGTCGCCAGGAGCCGAGATGGACTTCGTAAATCGCGATTGGCGACTCGCGATCATTGCGGCGCCAGCGCTCCGCCATCCACGCGCCGTCGTGCCAGATATGCCGAGACGGGTCGGCGACGACAGACGCGGTGCCCGGCGGCTTTTCCGATCGCTCGGCGTGCGGATCCGCCTTTAGTGGCAGCAGTCGGCCGTCGGTTCCTAGGATCTCGTATTTGTAGAGGCGCCCGGGGCGCAGCCCGGGCACAAAGAGTTCCCAGAACCCGCTCGCTTCTCGGCGCCGCATCGGCATGCGCCGGCCGTCCCAGGCGTTGAAGTCGCCGACAACGCTGACCCGGCGCGCATTAGGCGCCCACAATGCGAAGGCGACCCCCTCGGTACCCTCGTGGATGACCGGATGTGCACCTAGTTTTTGATAGCTCGCAAGATGGTTGCCCTCGACGAGGAGGTGGATGTCGAGCTCGCCGAGAACGGGGGAGAAGCGGTAGACGTCGTCGAATTCGGTCTGGACGGCGTCACTCGATATGCGCAGTCGGTAGCGAAACGGCTCCCGCCGATCGGCAAAGGAGGCAACAAAGAAACCGCCGCGATGTATCCGGTCGCCTTTGGCGGCGATTTTGCCGGTCGCAGATTCGACGACCGCCATCTCTTGCGCCGCCGGTAGCATAGCGCGAACGCAAATCCCGGTGGCGGTCTGATGCATGCCGAGGAAGGAGAAAGGATCATCATGACGCCCCTCGACAATAGCCTCGACCTGCGGGTCAACCTCGGGAGGCACGCTCATACCCCTTCGTTCTGGCCAAAATGCCGAGGATGCCTTTAAGCGGGATGTCGACCCAGTCGGGCCTGTTCGCCAGATCGTAAGACACCTCGTAGACGGCCTTTTCGAGCGTAAAGAACGCGGTCATCTCGCGCGCCTGCTTCTTGCTCGCCGGATACGCTGCGCACCCGCGCATCGTCTTGCGGTAGGCGGCGCGAAAGCCGTCCACCGCCCGTTGCCGCCAGGCTTCGGCGAGCTCCGTCATTCTCGGCTCCGCCGCCGGCCGCGCCTCGGCGAGATGCCGCACCGCGGCGACGGCTGCGTAATCGAAGGAGCGGATCATTCCGGCGACATCGCGCAACGGCGAAGTCTTGCGCCGGCGAGCGGCGAGCGGCCGCGCCGGCTCGCCCTCGAAATCGATAATGAAGAAGTCGTTGTGAACGACGATGACTTGACCGAGGTGGAAATCTCCATGAAAGCGGGTCTTCTGCGCCCTGACCTCGTCCGGGATCAACGTGCAAATTTGGCCGAACAGCTCTTCGCGAAGCGCCAGGAGGCGCTCGGCAAGATCCTGGGTCGGGGCCGGCAGCCTCGGCCGACTGCGCTCCAATTGAGACAGCATTTCGGTGGCGGCCCCTGCAAGATCGTTGCGCCATTCGGCGATGTCCTCAGGTCTTATTGGCTCGGGGATAAAATCGGGGTCATCGCCGGCGTGCTCGGCCAGCGCTCGGTGCATCTCGGCGGTACGGATCCCGAGCTGGCGCGCCAGCATAACGAAGAAGACGTCAGGATCGGCCAGATCGGATCGCCCGTCCCCGGTGGAAAGCAGGGCGTCGTCGAGATATCGGGTCAGGTAGTTCAGCGCTTGGTTCCAACCATCTCCTTGGTTCCGGACGAAGCCAAAAAGTACACCAAGAGCGTGTATTTCCGGACCGTTTTCGCCGTCGAGAGCGAGCTCCAGGGTCGCCAGCAGCGGCGGGGTGTTGGCAAACCCCGCGCGCTCGACAAGAAAACTCGACATCTCGATCTCGGGATGCGGGCCGGGCTGAAGCCGCCGGTAGATCTTGAGCATCCCGTATTCTTCGAAGAACACCGAGCTATTCGACTGTTCCGCGCCGCTGCGCCGAACCGAAAGGCGCTCCGGGAACGCCACGCTCTCGAAACTCGCCGTCTTGCGACAGCGAATCTCGCCCCCTTCGAGCGGGATCGTCGCTCCGTGGCGGATCGCGTCGATCAACGCCAGCGGAAAGCCTTCCTGCGACAGTGCGTCGACGACAGCGCCTTCCCGGCGCAGCTGGCGCAGCTCGGCGAGGGTCACCGGGATCAGCCCTTGCCGCAGCTCGGTCTCGGCCGGCGACCAGATCGCGGCCAGCGGCAGGAAATAGCGCGGTCGACCGCCGCCGGCGAGATGAGCCTCGACCACCTTCGCCAGGAAGGTCTCCGATCCCGACCCATCCTCGGATTGCCGGGCGATCTCGCCGTGTGCCTGCACGGACGCGCTCTTCATCCGCTGGTCCTTTTCCCCGAACCAGCGCTGACGGGGCAGAAAGGCCGGAATCAACTCGTTCTCGAGCTGCGGCAAATTAGGCTGGCGGAAGAGGTCCGACCAGCCGTGCGGCATCACCAGGGTGACGAATTCGGGTGGCGCCACTTGTTGATTCGCCGCCGCCTGGGCAGTGGGGAGCAGATCGAACCAGAAGAAGCTGTACGCCTGCAAGGTCAGCAGATACGGCATTTCGCCGACCGGGGGAAAGACGCTGCGGCCGAGAAGCTCGACCGGTTGGCGACCGCGGAACTCCGCGAGATCGAGCTCGACCGCCTGGGGCGAGCGGGACAAATTGGCGACGCAGAGGATGACCTCGTCGCCAAAGGCGCGGAGATAGGCGATGACCTTTCGGTTCGAGGGATAGAGAAAGCGCAAGGTGCCCCGGCCGAAGGCGCGGCGCGAGCGGCGCGCTGCGATCAGCCTCTTGACCCAGTTCAACAGTGAGGAAGGAGAGCGGCTCTGGGCTTCGACATTGACCGCTTCGAACCCGTACACCGGATCCATGATCGGCGGTAGGTACAAGCGCGCCGGGTCGGCCCGAGAAAACCCCCCATTGCGATCGAACGACCATTGCATAGGCGTGCGCACGCCGTCGCGAT
>DATEQL010000384.1:0-2607 GCA_035272665.1 Allostellaceae bacterium | reverse complement strand
GTCGGCCCAGATTTCTCCTCACCTTCGGCACCAATTGCCGACAAATGGCTCGAAGCCGGCAACCCGTCGGTTGACACCCGCAACCAGGAGTATCGAGACTGGTGGAAAGTGTTCCGCGACCCGGTGCTCAACCGGCTTATCGAGATCGCCTATAATCAAAATCTCACTCTGGTTGGCGCCGGTACCAAAGTTCTTGAAGCGCGTGCGCAGCTGGGCGTAGCGATCGGCGAGTTCTATCCGCAGATACAGCAGGGGCAGGGCACGGCAACTTACATCCGGCCAAGCCATGCCGACACAACGATATTTCCGTCAGGCGTCACTCACAATTTCTGGCGCGATACTCTGGGGCTCACTGTCAATTGGGAATTGGATTTTTGGGGCAAATTCCGCCGGGCTATCGAATCCGCTGACGCCGCCTATCTCAGCTCGGTCGCGAATTACGACTTTGTGCTGGTCACCTTGCTCGGCGACGTCGCCACGACCTACATCGGCATTCGCACTCTGCAGACGCAGATCGAGATCGCCCGGGAGAACATCGTCAGGCAAAAAAAAGCGCTCGCCATCGCGCAGGCCAAGTACCAGGGCGGCACGGCGACCAAGCTCGACGTCTACCAGGCGGAGAACGTCCTCGCGCAAACCGAATCGACTGTCCCACAGCTGACGATTCAATTGAATCAGGGACTGAACGCACTGGCCGTGCTGCTCGGCATGGCGCCGCAGCCGGAGGACCCGCTGCTGAGAGGTGCTAGCGGAATACCGGTGCCGCCAAAATCCGTCGCGGTCGGCATTCCCGCCGATCTCATGCGACGGCGGCCGGATATTCGCGCCGCCGAGCTGGCCGCTATGGCGCAGAGCGCGCAAATCGGAATGGCGGAGGCAAACCTTTATCCGGCATTCAGCCTGACCGGAACTTTTGGCACAGCCGCCAGCAACGTCGGACACGGCAAGCCGAAGCGAGTCTTCGAGGGAAGCGGCATTACCTTCGCCTTTGGACCGGCATTCCAGTGGAGCATCCTTAATTACGGACAAATCACCAACACGGTCCGGGTCGAGGATGCATCGCTGCAGACGCTGCTGGTCAATTATCAGAACGCCGTGCTGCAAGCGCAACAGCAGGTCGAGGATGGTCTGACAAGTTTTCTGCAAGGGCGTGAGCAGGTTGATTTGCTGCGTGAGAGCGTCGCCGCAGCGAACGCCGCGCTCGGCATCGCCCTCCTGCAATATAATCTGGGGACCAGGGATTTCACGACCGTGCTGACCGCCGAGCAGAACCTCTACACCGCACAGAACAATTTGGCGATGGCGGAAGGCAATGTGTCGACAGGCTTGGCCTCGGTTTACCAAGCCTTGGGAGGCGGTTGGCAGATGCGTGCGGACAATGAATTTGTTCCCGCGGCGACGGCCGAGGAGATGAGGGGCCGGACCAACTGGGGTGAGCTGCTCCCGCCGCCGGGAACGCCCCAACCGCCGGCTCCGGCGCTCCCAACGCCCGCTGACGTCAGTCCCAATCCCCGGTTGCCGGAGTGGTGAGGTCGTCGTGAAAACGCCTTCCGTAATCGCCCGGTGGCACCGGGTGCATTGGGCTCTCGTGCTGGCAACAATCGTCGGCGTCGCCGCCGGATATGGGGCGGCGAGGATCCATCAGAGGCCGTGGGAAACGGCCGCGGCCGCCGAGCCCAGGATACCGGCTGTGCCGCCTCCAGCTTCGGCGGCCACGCCGGCGCAGCTCTCGCCGCAGACGCAGCAGCCGATCCCGATCGTGACACCCCGGGCTCAGAGCGTCAGCAGCTATGTCGAGGTCACCGGCAACGCCGCGTCGGTGAACGCGGTCAAGCTGATCGCCCGCGTCGAGGGCTATCTTGAGCAGATCCACTACGAGGATGGCCAATTCGTCAAAAAGGGCGACCTCCTCTTCACGATTCAGCAGGACCAGTACAAGGACCAGCTGCAACAGGCGCAGGCCCAGCTGCTCACCGCTCAGGCCTCTCTCACCTACGCAAAGACCGAGTTCGTCCGCTATTCCGCCCTCGTCAAGAAGGACGCGGCAACCCAGACCGAGGTCGATCATTGGGTCTTCGAGCGGGCAAGCGCCGAGGCGGCGCTGCTCAACGCTCAGGCGCAGATGGCGCTCGCCAAGCTCAACCTCGGCTATACCGAGGTCAGGGCACCGTTCGACGGGATTGTCGGCAAGCATTTGATCGATCCGGGCAATGTCGTCGGTGGCGGCGGTCAGCAGACGGCACTGGCCGAGATCACCCAGCTCGATCCGATCTATGTGGTTGCCAATCTCAGCGAGCAACAGGTGCTGCAAATTCGTCAGAATTTGGGCCAGCATCGGCTCACTTTTGCAGATCTGCGTAAGGTCCCGGTCGATGTCGCCCTGTCGGACCAGACCGGGTTTCCGCTTCAGGGGACGATCGAGTATGTGGCACCGGCGCTCGACCCGGCGACCGGGACCTTGCCGGTGCGAGGCATTCTGGCGAACCCGGACCGTACCTTACTGCCCGGGTTCTTTGTCAAGATGCGGCTGCCGATGGCTAAGGTCGATCGCAATGCATTGCTGGTGCCCGATCGCTCCCTGCAGGAAGATCAGGGCGGCCGCTATCT
>DATEQL010000383.1:0-3145 GCA_035272665.1 Allostellaceae bacterium | reverse complement strand
GATTAGTGCGGAGTAGTCTACCCCAAACATCCGGATATGCCGGCACCGAGAATTTGTAAATGGTTAACGAACGGCAAAGTTATCATATTTGCAGCTGTTCTGCCTGGCCACCTCGCCAACGGATCCTTGCCCGCGCTCACCAGAGGCTATCGAATGATATGATCAAAGGGTCATGCCGGTTTGATGCTGCTCGGTTGCTCTCGGGTCCGTCGGGATGTCCGGATGCGGCACATCTCGGACGCTCCAGTACGCGCATCGTGAGTCCGCTAAGGGTCAACGAACGAACCCGCTCGCGCGGGAGAGGAGCGAGCGGCGAGGATCGCGTCGATCACCTGATCGACAGGAGATGACGGGGCGGGCGTCCCGTCCTGAGGATTGCGAGTTCCGACACTTCAACCTCAGGACAGGAGTCTCCGATGAGCGACAAGCCGATCAGCGATCTTCGTCGCCGCGTGATCGCGGACATGACGGTCCGGAGCTTTAGCGACAAGACACAGCAAGACTATATCCGGCATATCGAGATCTTTGCCGGATTTCTCGGCCGCTCGCCCGGTACCGCGAGCGGCGACGACATCCGCCGCTTCCAGCTGGCACAGGTCAAGCAAGGTGCGCAGCCGCCGACGATGAATACGCAGGCCTCGGCGTTGCGCTTCTTCTTCACCATCACGCTCGGCCGCGCCGACCTCGCCCATCAACTGGCCCGCACGCACTATCCGCGGAAGCTACCGCGGGTGCTTGCTCGGGAGCAGGTCGCCCGGCTGATCGAGGCCGCGCCCGGCCCCGGTCTCAAGTACAAGACCGCGCTCAGCATCGCCTACGGCGCCGGTCTGCGCGGCGGCGAGGTCGTCATGCTGCGGGTCGGCGACATCGACTCCAAGCGGATGCTGATCCGCGTCGAGCTGGGCAAAGGCCGCAAGGACCGGCATGCGATGCTGTCGCCGCAGCTTCTGTCGTTGCTGCGCGCATGGTGGTCGCAATGCCGGTCGAGAGGCTGGCTGTTTCCGGGTCAGGATTCACTCCGGCCAATAACGGTGCGCCAGCTCAACCGCGTCTGCCACATGGCGGCCGAGGCGGCCGGGCTCGGCAGCTGGGTCACGCCGCATACGCTGCGCCACTCGTTCGCCACGCATCTGCTGGAGAGCGATATCGACGTGCGGGTGATTCAAGTGCTGCTGGGCCATGCCAAGCTGGACACGACAGCCCGCTATACCCACGTTGCTACCAACGTACTGCGCACGGTGCTCAGCCCCCTCGATCAGCTGACGCTGTCGAAGGAGGGACCGCCGGCATAACGCCGGTCCCGCATGGGCCGTCAAGCCCTCGAGGTCGCGGATATCTTCCGCGACCACGGACCCGCTTGGCGTGACGCCAACCGCGGTCACCTGAGCCTCGGCCAGCTCAAGGTGATGAACGCGATCGAGAGCTGCCGCACGGCGGCCCTCGGCGGGCACGTCATGCGCTGCGAGAATGACGCCTGCGGCTACACGGCCATCGCCTACAACAGCTGCCGCAACCGGCACTGTCCGAAGTGCCAGGGCGCGGCGGCGCTTGAGTGGATGGAGGCGCGGGCGGCGGAGCTGCTGCCCGTGCCATACTTCCACGTGGTGTTCACACTGCCATCGCCAATCGGCGATATCGCCTATCAGAACAAGGCGGTGATCTACGATCTCCTGTTCCGGGCGTCGGCCGAGACGATGCTGACGATCGCGGCTGACCCCAAGCATCTCGGCGCCAAAATCGGCATCACCGCCGTGTTGCACAGCTGGGGATCGGCAATGACGCATCATCCGCACGTGCACATGATCGTGCCGGGCGGCGGCATCTCGCTCGATGGATCACGGTGGATCAGCAAGCGGCCCCGTTTCCTTCTGCCGGTGCACGTGCTGTCGAAGCTGTTCCGCAGGCTGATGATCGAGAAGCTCGTCGCCGCGCACGCCGCCGGCCAGTTGACGTTCCACGGCGCGCACCCCGCGCTCGTCGACGCCAAGGCGTTCGCCGCCTATCTGGCGCCGCTCAAGAAAAGGCGCTGGTACGTCTACACGAAGCGCCCGCTCGCCGGGCCTAAGGCGGTGCTCGCCTATCTGTCGCGCTACACGCACCGCGTGGCGATCTCGAACCGGCGCCTCATCGCGGCCGATGCCAAGACGGTGACGTTTAAGGTCAAGGACTATCGGATCAACGGACCCGGCCGCTACAAGACGATGACGCTCGACACGCACGAGTTCATCCGCCGGTTCCTGATCCACGTGCTGCCCAACGGCTTCCACCGTATCCGCCACTACGGTCTGCTGGCGAGCGGCGTGAAGGCCGACAACCTCGTGCTCGCCCGCAAGCTGCTCGATGTCGCTCCGCCGGCGCCCGGGCCTGAGGACATCGCTACTGAGCCGCCCACGCCCCTTAAGCCGTGCCCGTGCTGCGGTTCGACCATGCGCATCATCGAGGTGTTCAAGGCAGGCGAGCCTGCCCGACACAAACCGGCCGCGATGCCCGCCGCCATCGAGAACGACACCTCATGAGCCCGGGCAACCTCATTCGCCGCTGCTCTGCCGATCTGTTTCGCTGGTCCAGGGCCGGCCGCGACAGCGCTCGTCCGAGCCAGCACCTCGCAAGGCCCAGATCGGCCTCGGACCCTTGTTGCCGGGCTGCCCGAGCCCCGTCGCCACTACCGCCTGGCGCCGCGATCACTCCGCCCGCCACATCATCTGCGGCTGCATCCTCGACGGTCGCCTCCAAATTCCCATAGAGCCTGCGGCAGCGCTGCGACTCACGTCCCGCGGGTTCCTTCCCTGAAGGCTTTCGGACGACGGCCCCGGTGCTCGTGGATCGGCTCGTGATGGGCCGTCATCCGAAACCCTCTACAAAATGCGAAGCCCAGGTCGACGCCGGGGAATGGCCGCAATGTATGAATTAGCGGGCACTGCTGAAATTGCCGCTAACTTTGTCCTCCCGGCCTTACAGATCCGGGCCGTTCATCCTGACGAGGCCGGCGCCAGCGAGACGATGTTGACTCGCTCGACCCACACGCGTGCGCTATGACGAAACCCGCCGCTCGAACACGACCGAAATCGGGACCGGTCTCGATCGCTCGACCGCCCGGCTCGGAGCGGCGCCGAACACCTCCAGGCTGGCCAGCGCCTCGCGTATG
>DATEQL010000382.1:0-2166 GCA_035272665.1 Allostellaceae bacterium | reverse complement strand
CCCGATTCCAGCATCCCGGTGGCGATAAACTTGGCGCCCGCCCGATGCCCCTTATAGACAAAGGTCTTGTCTTTCGGCTCGTTCCAGACGTTGGCGCCGCGATATTCCGCCCACGGCTTTGGCGTCATCTCCTCATAAGCCATCACGCAGAACGGCGGGATGACGTCTTCCTTGAAGTTTTCATACTGATCGTCGCCCCAGATCACGACAAAGTCGGGGTCGAACTCGTCGAGCACTCGGCGCGCATTACGAAACCCGGCAAGCAGCGCTTCGCGATGCCGCCCAGCAGCCGTCGCACCCGCGTCGTTGCCATATTCCTCGCGCATCGGCGCCGGCCATCCTCCGGGATGCCGAAGCGAATCCGGGATCGCCGGGTCTTCGAGCGCGCGCTTCAGAATGCGCCCCATGTTTTCGTCCGGCCCTGAAAGCGGCGGAAAGTGGGTGACGCCGAGCCCCAGGATCTCTGCCATTTCATCCTCCCAAAGTATCGTCGGGTCAGAATAGGCTTTGGTCGAACCGGGAACAAGCACGGAGCAAGCCCGGCGCCCCGCTGCGATTCGGTGGGGTCCGTGCGCCAGTTCCGCATAAGGCGAGCCGGCCCTGGCGGAATCTGCCGTACCCGGTCCGCTCGTTGCACAGGTTGACTAGTCATGGCAAGAAACGGCCGCGGTAACAGCGTCGACGAGGCGTTCTGGATGAAGCTCCGGGTGAGCCGTCGGATCATGTTCGCGATCCCATTCTGGGCCGCGCCGAACGCGATCGCGCGGTTGGCCCGCGCCGCGGAAAGCGACTTCACCGCTTTTCTCGCCGGCGTGCGGCGCGACGCGGTCGGACAAGGCATCCGCACCCCGACGGTCGACGTCGCGCTGCGCGGCGCCCAGTTCCTTCCGCATGTCATCGAACTCGACCGCAAGCAGCCCGAGCGGGTGCTGACTTTCGGCGAATACTTGGAAAAAGTGGTGACACCGCAGCGCAAGGAGGACGCCCGCCATGAGCTCGCCGCCAACCGGGCCCTACTCGACGCGATTTGGCGGCGCTACGGTGTCGAGCCGCCGATCATCGTAGCTTTGTGGGGTCTCGAGAGCGATTTCGGCCGAATCCCTGGCAACTACCCGGTTGTCTCAGCGCTCGCCACGCTCGCGTTTGACGGGCGGCGCAGCGCCTATTTTCGCAGCGAGCTGATCGCGGCGCTGCGCATCCTCGATCAGGGGCATATCCGTGTCGAGGACATGACCGGCTCCTGGGCCGGTGCCATGGGCCAATGCCAGTTCATGCCGTCGAGCTTTCTCGGCTACGCGGTCGATTACGATGGCGATGGACGGCGCGACATCTGGAACGACCGCGCAGACGTGCTGGCCTCGATTGCCAATTACATCGGCCGGCTCGGCTGGCGCGGCGGCGAGAGCTGGGGTCGGGAGGTCCAGGTTCCCCATGGCTTCGACTCTCGTTTCACGGGGTTGGAAGTAAGACGCCCGACGGGCGAATGGGGCCGGCTGGGCGTTCGCAGCAGCGACGCGGGCCCGCTCGCCACCCGCGAGAACGAGGCCTCGTTGGTCATGCCGGACGGCGCCAATGGGCCGGCCCTCCTCGTCTATGAGAACTTTCGCGTCATCATGAGGTGGAACAAATCGACCTATTTCGCGGCTTCGGTCGGGTATCTCGCCGACAGCATGGCTCGGAGCTGACCGGCGCGCGACGGTCGTCGTGGACTTGCCACCATGCCGGAGAAGGTGAGGGGGGTTCCGCTGGCGTCCGCGGCACGGATCTTCAGTCAGGCTGGAGCATTCTCGCTGCGGGACCATGCGGCGCGCGCGCAGTCGCGCATCGCGTCCTTGGGCAACGTTCAGGTCATGACGGCCTCGGTCAAGGGGATCGAAATGCATCGGGTGCGGCTCGGGCCGGTGGCGAGCGTGGAAGAGGCGGATCAGCTGCTGGCGCGCATCGTCGACCGCGGCTATCCCGAAGCGCGGATTATCGTCGATTGACCCCACAGCGACCCATGAGCGAGCAAAAGATGACGATGCGGGTGCTACTGCGTGTGGTCGGATGTCTCGGTGCCGCCGCCGTGCTCGCGGCCGGCCTCGCCGGTCAGCCGGCCGCCGCCGTCAAGTCCAAGCCGCAAGCGACCGCGGCCGTCGAACCGCCGGCCACGCCGTCGAACGGGAT
>DATEQL010000381.1:0-3608 GCA_035272665.1 Allostellaceae bacterium | reverse complement strand
TGCAGCGTTTGCTCGAACCGCGCTTCGTCGTATTTGCGCTCGACCTGAGCCAGCACCGCGGTGTCGAAGGATTGCAGGCCGACCCCGACATAGGCGTCCCCGACGGCGCGCAAGAAATCGAGGTGGTCGCGCCGGACCGTCGCCGGATAGACCTCGCAGATCAGGCCGCGCGCCGCAAGAAAGCCGGTCTCTTCGGCCGCAGCGCGCAAATTGTGGAAGGCGCCGTGGTTCAGGTTGAGCCCGGCATCGGCGAGCAGGGCGGCGCGCAGGCCAAGCCCGGCCATCGCCGCGAATTCGCTGCCGAGGCTCGCCACGCTGCGCACCCGCTTCGGCGATTCCAGCGTGCCCCACTCGCAGAACGAACAGGTGAACGGACACCCGCGATAGGTTTGCAAAATTCCCAATCCGCCGGACGGGATAAGCGCCATCTCATAGGGCGACGGCAGCAGGTTCAGATCGCCGAGCGGGCGCGCCGGGGTCTCGCGCCAGTTTCCGTCGATCCGCACCGCCACGCCGGGCAGCTGCAGCAGTTCCGCGACCGAGCGGTCGGCCAGCGCGACGATGTTGCCGAAGCTCTCCTCACCCTCGTTGATGACCAATACATCGACTGCGCCCGCAAGGCTTCGATGCGGCGCATGATCGAGCATCACCGGCCGCGCCGAGGGGCCGCCGAACACAATCAGCCGCCCGGGATCGTCCGCCTTGAGGTGGGCCGCGACCTCCAGAACGAACGGAAGGGACCACAGGAAAACAGAAAAGCCGGCGACATCCGGATCAAAGGCGATGATCTCGGCGGCAACCGCCGCGGCGGCGGGTCCGGTGGGTTCGAGATCCCAGACCTTGACCTCGAGGCCCGCTGGCCGTGCGGCGCGCAAGCTCGCTTCCACCATGCGCAGCCCCAGATTGGGGATGCGCTGCGGCATGGCCGGGTCGTGCTGCGGATAGCGCGCCAACAGTGCCACCCGCCGGCCTCGACGCGGCGCGGCAATCATGCCGGCATCGCAGATGCCGTGACCGGGCGCTGCGAAGGGAAGGACCACCAGAAATTGCCGGCCTTGCCGCCAGCCCTGCGGGCCTTTTGGCGAAGCTCCGCCCGCATCGCCGCGATGTCTTCCGCGCTCCAGCCGAGGCAGGAGGTCATCGCCAGGCTGCGCGGGTCGAATTCGATGTCCCATTCCGGCAGGCCGCGGGTCATCAGCGCATCCGGCAGCACCAGGCAGTGATAGGCGCGCACCGCGGCCGGCAGCGACAGCGCGTAATCGAGGGTGCGGCGGAACCCGTCCGGCGTGTCGCCGGGCAGGCCGAAAATAATTTGCAATTCGATATTGGTTACCGCCACCAGCCGCCGGACCGCTTCCTCGAAGCGCGCCGATTCCGCCGGCCGCTGATGCAGCCGCAGGACCTCCGGGTCGCGCGATTGGAGACCGACGCCCAGATAGGCGGGGCCGACCTCCCGGAGGAAATCGAGGTGCTCGTCGCGGACCGCCGTGGGGTAGATCTCCGCCCAGAACAGCGTGTTCTTCAAGAACCCGGTTTCGGCAGCGGCCTGGCGCAGGTTGCGAAAGGCGCGAATATTCAGGTTGAGCCCGGCATCGAGCAGGAATACCGCCGGCGCCTGCAGCCGGGCGAAGGCGCGCATTTCCTGTGCGATGTAATCGGCCGAAAAGATCCCCCGCCCGCGGTCGGTGCCCCACTCGCAGAACCGGCACGACAGCGGGCAGCCGCGAAAGGTTTCGAGATAGGCCACCGCGCCATCCGGCATCAGGTCAAGCTGAAACGGCGATGGAAGCAGGTCGAGATCGGCCGGGCCGAGCGCCGGCGGCGTGCGATGCCAGGTGCCGCCCGCCGGCAGGGTCAGGCCGGGGATACTCGCCAGCGCCGGCCGCGTCAGTTCCGCCAGCCTGGCGATATCGCGGAACGCGATCTCGCCATCGCCCTCGACGACAGCATCCAGATAGCCGCTCGGGTCGCGGAAGTAATCGAGGTCGAACAGCGCCGTCCGCGCCGACGGGCCGCCAAACACAATCAGACATGAGGGGCGCCGCCGCTTGACCTCCCGCGCCACCGCCACCAGGCAGTCGGTCGACCAGACATAGGTCGATAAACCCAGCAAATCCGGCTCAAAGGCGAGGATCTGCTCGATATAGGCCGCGACGTCCTCACGCCCCAGATCGAACAGCCGCACGACATGCCCCGGTTGCCCGGAATCGGCCGCCACCGCCGCCTGAACGCGGCGGATACCGTAGCTGGGCATGCGGGCCGAGCCGAGCTCGTCGGTGTCCGGGAGCGGCGTCAGGCAGGCCAAGGCGATACGGCGGGACGGCACAAGCGACTCCGGTATTCTCAACTGTATTTTACACGTTGTAGCAGGACAACACTTTGGCCGCCACCGCCCCCGGTGAAGGCAAAAGCGCCTGGCCGTCGACGTCATCTGAGCACGCATCGTTCCGACCGAGGCTCGTGCCGCGCCGCTCAAGCCTATCGCAACGCGAATTGGCGCCGCCTCGCGTTACAGCGCGACGCCGCGCGCCGTCAGCGACATGTCGATGGTCTGGGCGGACGCTTCGGGTGGGCGGCTTCCGTCAATTATCAAATCCGCCCCCGGGGCGACCCTCTGGCCCTGCGCCAGATACATGGCGCGAGCGTGGGGATAGAACATCATGTATTGTTTTTGCCAATTGATGAAATCGCGAGCCGCCTCAGGCGCCTTCTGGCGCTGCGCAGCCTGGGTGAACGCGAGGACCGCGCGCGACAGGGCGATGTCCAACGGCGTATCGATCCAAACAAGGAAATCGATGAATGCCCCGGTCTCGCGATGAAGCCGTCCGAACGGGGTCTCGAACAATAAGAGCGGTCGTTGCGTCAGGCCGTGTTCGCTGCTGGTCTCGCGCCTGAGATGGTCGACGATGGCGCTATGGTCGGCTTCGTTGGGGTCGCCTCCCCTGGCGAACCAATCGCGGATCTGCGTCTGTGACAGTCTGGTGAGCGGTTGATATTGGTCGTAGAAAATCGTGCGCGCCCCGGCGTGCCTGCGTTGCAGCAGTAACATAAGCGTGGTCTTTCCCGCGCCGGGCGGCCCCGCCAGGGCCAACACAAACGGCTTGTTATTCATGGTGACGCGCCCTGGCGATGTTGCGCGGGTTCCGGCATCTCAGCCTTCGCGATCACAGGGCCGACGGGCGAGAAGAGATCGAGAACGAGGGCCCCCGCGTCGCGGCCCTGGGTTACGGGCGCAGCCTCGTAGTTTTCTCAGGGCCCTGCATTTCCCGGCGTCCAGTAAGCTAAAAGGTCTTTACTGCGGCGATTCCGGTAGCGAGGTTAGCACATCCTAGAATCTTGCAATGCTACGGGATAGGGTCAACGGCACGGGCCGGCCGCCTCCGGTGCTCGACCCCGATGGTGCACGGGTGGTGGGGTCTATCGCCGGAACGAGCTGGCGGCCACCGAGCGCCTGCCGCCGCGGAGCTGTCGATGCCGTCCTTCTTTCGTCGAATCGTCATTCGGGCAGCGGATGCGGAGCGGTTCCCGGATGCAATCCGGCGGCTTCGGCGGGAGGAGTTCGAAGGGATCATCCTGCGCGAGGTGTACGGTGCCGAGGAATGCGCGCG
>DATEQL010000380.1:0-6819 GCA_035272665.1 Allostellaceae bacterium | reverse complement strand
ATCTCGTCGACAGTAGCCCCATAGAGCTCGGCGACCTGGGCAACCGTCATGCCGTATTTGGCCAAGGCGCGGATGCGCGCAAATTGCGATCGCGCGATCGCGCGCGTCGGCGGCAGTTCGGGGCCGACCGGAATTTCGAGCCCCTCGGGACGCACCGGTGTCGCCGGCGAGAGTATTCGCAGCACACGCGGTTTACGCGCCGATTGGTCGGCTGGCGGGGAGTCCGGAACCGATGGCCCGCTGACTGGCGGTTTCGATGTAAACAGCGCTTCGGCCGCTTGGCGCGCTCTGGTGATCCGCTCGCGATCATCGCCGCGAGGGTAGGGTTGCTGCTGTCTGCTAAGCAAGATTTGCTCCGAACGCTTGATCCATCGCGATATTGAAAGAGGAGTCTACATTAATTTTGGCAAGCTGGGTTGCATGGCGGTCCCCAAAATGTCCCCTGCGTCTGTCGCTTTCAGGGGTCGGCTTGTTGTTTGAACTTATCTATTTTGCCAGTCGAGCCGCATGACCAGCGCCGAGCAGATCGCCCGACTTGCCATCGCACTTGACGAGGTGAAGCCACCCGTTCACCGGCGTGTCGAGGTTCCGCTTATCATCCGTCTGGATCAGTTGCACCGCATCATCCAGATCGTGATGGGCTGGGAGAACTATCACCTCTACGAGTTCCACGTCGGGCGCGACATCACCTACGGAGTGCCCTATCCGGATCGGGACTTCTTTCCCGGATCGAGTCCACTGCCGGCCAAGAAGTCGACGCTCGTTGACATCCTCGCTCGGGCCCGCAACAAGAGCTTCAAGTACATCTACGATTTTGGTGATAACTGGCGGCACACGGTCGAGCTCGAGGCTGTGGCCAACGCCGAGCCCGAGGCGACCTATCCACGGCTCCTTTCAGCCAGGGGACGATGTCCCCCCGAAGACGTGGGCGGTACGTGGGGTTATGCCCAATACCTTGAAGCCATGGCCGACCCCTAGCACGAACGCCATGCCGAGATGGTCGATTGGCGTGGCCCAGACTTCGATCCCAACATCGTCGATGAAGCGGACATTCGGAAGGCCCTCACGAGTTTCGCCAAGCGTCGCCAGCGCAGGGCTAAAGCAAACCAAGGCTGATAGCCGGTGATCGTCCTCCGATAGATTGAGGTCGTAGATCGAGCGCAACGCTTCCGCCGTCGCGTTTGCTCAAGGCTCGGGGGCAGCGCTGCGCCGGCGTCCCAACGCAAACGGATAGGCCGGCAGAGCGTCGAGTCCGCCTCAAATCCGCCGCTGCATCTGACGCGGCGTCTCCGCCGTCCGGTGCAGCATCGCCAGCGCGCTCGCCTTTTCGGGCTGGCGGCTCAGATTTTCGCCGATGTTGCGCCATAGATCCGGCTCGCGCACCTCCCGCCTGTGGCCCAGCATGGACCGGCTTACGAGATGTCGTCTCTCCGAGGCTTCGTCGACGACCATCCATGTTGTGCGCTGGTGGCGGCATGATTGTCGGCTTTTTCCCGGCATCAACGATGCCTGACGCCGAGTGGTGGCAGGCGTTGTGGCCTGATCCGGCCAAGGTTCTCGTCGAAATGGGTGTGCAGCCCGGTATGGTCGTGGTTGATCTGTGTTGCGGAGACGGGCTGTTCACGGCCCCGCTCTCCCGCGTCGCTGACACCGTCTACGCCATCGACATCGACCCTGCCATGTTGGATCGGGCGAGAGCGCTCGTTGCTATGGCGGGTGCGAGCAACTGCCATTTTGTCTTGGCGGACGCCATGATTTTCGATGCGCTCGTGCCGGAGCCTGTCGATTACGTATTCCTAGCGAACACCTTCCACGGCGTCGCGGATCAGCTGGGCTTGGCGCGAGCCGTCGTCGCGACCCTCAAACCCAAAGGACAATTCGGGGTCGTCAATTGGCACTGTCGTCCTCGTGAGGAAACGGTGGTCCTCGGCAAGCCTCGCGGACCGCAGACGGAGATGCGGATAGAAACACGCGATGTGGCGGACATCGTTAAACCCGCCGGTCTTTCGCTGAGCCGAACTGTTGAATTGCCCCCTTACCACTACGGGGCAATTTTCGCGAAGGAGGAGAGAAATGACTGACGGCTTTCCAGTTGACGCGATCGCGCTGCGCCAGGAGGTCAAGACCAAGTATCGCGCGGTCGCAGTCAATCCGCACGGTAGCTTCCATTTTCACACTGGCCGCCCGTTGGCGCGGCGCCTGGGCTATGACGATGAGGTCGTCGGCCAAATGCCGGACAGCGCGATCGAGGCATTTGCCGGCGTCGGCAACCCGTTTTCGCTCGGCGCGATGAAGCCGGGCGAACGTGTCGTCGATCTCGGTTCGGGAGGCGGTTTCGACTGTTTTATCGCCGCCGGACAGGTCGGACCCGAAGGTCAGGTTGTCGGCGTCGACATGACCGAGGAAATGCTGAAGCGATCGCGCGCGGCAGTGGCGGCGATGGGCCTCCAACACGTCGAGTTTCGCCAGGGCGTCATCGAGGATTTGCTGATCGAGGACGGTTGGGCAGAGGCCGTGATCAACAACGGCGTCATCAACCTCTGCGCCGACAAGCGGCGGGTTTTCGCCGAGATCATGCGAGTGCTACGGCCGGGGGGACGCTTGCAGTTTGCCGATATCGCGAGCGGCAAGCCCATCCCGGAAGCGGCAATCCGCAACATCGACCTCTGGACCGATTGAATTGCCGGTGGCCTGCCGTGCGCAGGCTGGCGGCAAATGCTGGAAGAAAGCGGTTTCGTCGATATTCAGATCGGCCCGCCGGTCGATACCTTCAGCGGCGCTGGCGGCGAGAGCAAGGCGCGGTTGTTTGAGGTCTATGGCTATGCTTTCTTGGCGTGCAAACCTACGTAGCGAAAGAGCTAAAAAGCGGCTCACCCGAGGCGACGCGAAGAGGATCAGATTATGAGTGGCACGACCGATCAATTTGAAGGTGGCTGCCTGTGCGGTGCTGTCCGCTTCGTTGCGACTGGTCAACCAAGGGGGGTGTATTGGTGCCATTGTCAAAGTTGCCGGAAGCATAGCGGCGCGCCTGCTTCGGTCTTCGTCGCGTTCGAACATTCGACCTATACGGTCACCAAAGGAGAGATAACCAAGTTCGATTCTTCACCAGGAAGGACGACCCGGGAATTTTGCGCGAGGTGCGGGTCAACATTGACGTGCGAAACCGTTCGCCTGCCTATCGAGGCGCATTTCCATGTCGGTGCATTCGATCAACCCGCACGACTTCAGCCGACCAGGCACGTATTCCCCGAGGAGCGTCTCCCCTGGTTACATGTCGGCGACGCTTAAAGTGATCCGCACTCGCGGTCGTGCCTGGATTCTCGCGTTGCCCATCAAAGCTGCGCTGCGACCTTAGACAGGACCCCGACCGGGTCGGCGAAAGAACATAAGAAGCGCCGATCCCAATGGTAAGACGAGGGTCAAGAACCCGAGCGCGGCATAGCCAGCAGCTGCGAGCACGATCCCGCCCGTGCCCGCGCCGACCGCCCATCCGAAGCTCTGGGCGGAGCTGTTGAGGGTGAGCGTCACGGCCCTCCCGGCGGGCGACTTATCGACGAGGAGAATGACGGTGCTAACCATGACCACGCCGTGTGTGAGCCAACCTACCGCCATGAGTGTGATGGCCGCAACTGCGGGGAGCGGCAGGATCAGCGACAAGCCGATCAGCGACCCGGAGCCGACGCACCCCGCAATAAAAAGGAGCCGTGAGTGTGTCCCAAGCCGCCCGCCCGCAACCGTCTGACCGATAAGGACACCTAAGCCGGCAGCAAGCGACACCCACCCGACCTGATCGGTCGCGAACCCATAGCGTTGCACATAGAAGGCACCGTAATAGGTCCACATCGCGTTGACGCCGATATTCTCGACGCATCCCGCTATGAGCAGGATCACGGTCGGTCGGTGCTTCAAGAGCGGCTGATAGCTCGCAAATATGCCTCGCAGGCGGACCTCACGACCGGCGCTCACAGGCTCGTCTGGACCGACAACATATCGCGCGGTAAGTGCGGTCCCGACTGCGAGCGCCGAGATCACCAGGAATGCGCCTCGCCAGCTAAGTGCTATCGCGAGCGTCGTGAGCAGTGGGATGCCTAGAGTAGCAGCGAGGGGCGCACCGCTTTGTATTCGGCTTATCGCACGGCGGCGCCTCGCGCCTTCCACAAATGAGGCCGTAGCCGTCGCTTGCGCCACAGGCATCACCGCAGCCCGGCCCATTGCGCCCAACAGCGCAGCTAGGAACAGGGTAATTATTGTTGTTGATGACCCGGTCGTAAGGCTGCTCGCGGCGACGGCCGCGAGACACACGAGGAGAGTGCGGCGGTAGCCATAACTGTCGGCGAGGGGCCCGATCCCCAAGCCCAGAAGTGCCGACACCAGCAGCATCAACGCCGGGATTTGCCCGAGCAAGGAAACGCTGACGCTCTGCGCCTTCGCGATAAAGGGCAGGAAAGGAATCCAAGCAACCACGTTCAAATGATTAACGAAGGTCGAAAGCGCGAGCGTGGGAACAAGTCCCCTCGCAGGAAGTCGCGCATTCGGGCTTTCAATCTGTCTGGTCGTCATAGCCGAAATCTCAGTCGCGGCTCACCCCATCCAAGCAATGGCAGCCTTTGGTACCGGGCGGGGCCGCCGCAGTCTCAAGTCGTTTGCGCACATCCATGAGTTGGCGTTCGAGCCTGTGCAATTCGGCGATTTGCAGCTGGACGGCGCGCAACTGCGCGGTCACCAGGCGTTGCAGCCGGGGCCGCATCGTTGCGCAACCTTCCCCCTCGAGCCCCGCGGTCAGGTCTCGGAGCTGCGCGAGCGGCAGCCCTAAAGACCGGGCACGTCGAACGAACAGCAGCCGGTAAATATCGCGACGATAGTATTGGCGGTATCCTGCCGCACTCCGGGACGCTGCCGGCAGCACGCCAACCTGCTCGTAATAGCGGATGGTTTTGGCGGGCACGCTGGTGGCTTCAGAAAGTTGGCCGACTCTCAGCGGCGGCTCCATGTGGTCTCTCCCTCGCCATGGCTGGCCGGCAAGGCTACAGGTTCCACTCGCTGGAAGGTCAAAGGAATTTGAGGGTGAACGGCTGCTCCCCACGTGCGCCGTGACAAGGCGGCGCTTTTCCAGCGGGTGCAAGGCCCGCCCGGCGACCGCTCCAGCCGGAAGCAGCCGGAGCAGGCATGGAGGTGACGAAGTGTCTGAAGCCTTCGGATAACGGTCACGATTTTGGTGACCGTGCGAGTGTGCAGGCCGCAGCGTGAGTGAACGCCGAGCAATCCTCGAAAAGGACGATGTGCAGGCCGACCCGATAGTGGTTTCGGGGAAGGCTGATATGGATAGGCCAGTTTGAGCGAGGAGTATGCCCATCTGCTGCACCGGGGTAGTGGCGGCGGCATGTACACAAGGGAAGCGTGCGCAACACGGGAAGCCCCAATGCGTGATCAGGGATGATCAACCGGACGCCCGCGAGGGACAGGTCGGGCGCGCTGGGGTGGCGGAGAGGTTCGCAGTACCGCTGAGACCGGGTAATGCCGGTGGAGGGAAGGGGCCTCAGTTCAAGACAGACGCAGGAAGTAGTGAGGGACCTGGAGATTGGGCAACCTATCAACTCCGAAGAGTGTTCAGAAACTGCAGATGGCGTTAAACGCGAAAGCGAAGGCAGAGGTCGGCTATCGCTTCTACGCCCTGTACGACAAGATCAGCCGCGACGACATTCTGGCGCATGCCTATGCCCAGTGCCGCTCCAACAGGGGCGCGCCGGGAATAGACGGCCAGGATTTCGCGGACATCGAGGCCTATGGGGTCGAGCGGTGGCTGGCTGAACTGGCGCTTGCGCTCAGGCAGGAGACTTACCGGCCGGAGCCGATCAGACGAGTGTTTATACCGAAGGCCAACGGCAAACTCAGGCCGCTGGGCATCTCGACCGTGCGGGATCGGGTCTGCATGACAGCAGCGATGCTGGTGCTGGAGCCGATCTTCGAAGCCGACCTGCCACCGGAAATCTACGCCTACCGCGCTGGGCGAAACGCCCAGCAGGCAGTCGTCGAGGTGGAGGAGCTGCTGTTCCGTGGCCACCCGGAAGTCGTGGACGCCGACCTCGCGGACTACTTCGGGAGCATTGCGCATACCGACCTGCTTAAGTCGGTGGCGCGTCGGATCGTTGATCGGCGCGTGCTGCATCTGATCAAGATGTGGCTGGACTGCCCCGTGGAAGAAACCGACCAACGGGGCCGGACAACACGCACGACCGAAGGGCGGGACAACCGGCGCGGCATTCCGCAGGGCCCACCCCTCTCACCACTACTGGCGAATCTCTACATGCGCCGGTTCGTGCTGGGGTGGAAGAAGCTCGGCCTTGAACGAAGTCTCGGCACTCGCCTCGTCATCTATGCCGACGATCTCGTGATCCTGTGCCGGAGGGGCAACGCTGAAGCGGCGCTGCACCATCTGCGCCAGATCATGAGCAAGCTGAAGCTGTCGGTGAACGAGGACAAGACACGGATCTGCCGGGTCCCGGAAGGGGAGTTCGACTTCCTGGGCTTCACGTTCGGACAAATGTTCTCTCGAACGACGGGCCAAGCCCGCTTGGCATTGCGACCGTCAAAGAAGAGCATCAAGCGCGTGGTCGAAAAGGTCCACGAGCTGACCGTCCGAGCACGTACGTGGCAGGAAACCACAGAGCTGGTGGGAATGTTGAACCGCACGCTTCGCGGATGGGCGAACTACTTCTCAGTAGGTACCGTCACTTCGGCGTATCGGGCGCTCGACAACTACGCGGCTATGCGGCTGCGCCGGTGGTTACGCTTCAAGCACAAGACCAGACGAAGCAAGGG